>QMVB01000030.1 GCA_003660905.1 Candidatus Nanohalarchaeota archaeon
AAAATTATTTTTACAAAAAAAAATCCAGATTTGGATTTATAAAAAATATATTTAATCCCAGAAAAAAGGCTATTGATAAGGTAAAAGAAGAAGGTGATGAAGTAAATGAGATAGATAAGAACTATATAAAATCAGAATTATCCCATGAAATCAGGTATTTGAGAGATGATATTTCTCCTGTTGCCTCGTATGGGTCACTTAAACAAAAAGAGCCGGAAAATATCAGCAAAAGAGAGATTATATTAAAAAAAAAGAAGGCTAAAATTCCTAAAGAAGAAGCATTTGGTTATTTTAAAAATTGGTATGATAAAACATGGTCTAAAAGAGGGATAGATGAACATTCAAAAATACCAGAAGAAACTAAAAATTATTTCAAAAAAATGACAGAATTGCACGAAAAACTAGAATATATTGGATTTTCAAAAAAAGAAGCAGCCCAAATCATCCAGAGCTTTAACCCTTCAAACATCGACGAAATTGAGAAAATCACAGAAGATAAAAATTACTTCAATGAATTCATAAAATTCGCAGAATCAGAGCCGGACAAGCGAGACACTGCTTCAAAGTATTTTGCCATTAAATTCATGGGAAAACAGAATCTTCTTTTGGATGATATGACAAAAGAATTAATAAAAAAAAGCAACAATGAAATCAACAGGGCAGATGAACTGATAAATGATATAAATAAAAGACTTGGAAAAATGTAATATGGACAGCAATGAATCAACCAGCATGATAGAACAAAGAGAAAATCAAAAATTAACTCTTTCAAAGAATGAATATAGCAGCATATTAAATGAAATCGTAGTTTGCATTGAAAATGCAAAGCTAAAAGCATTTACGCATGTAAATAAAATTCTCCTGAATGCATACTGGAATATAGGGAATGTTTTGAGTGAAAATTCTTCTTATGGCGCCTCAGTAGTTGAAAAATTGTCACAGGATTTAAAAATGAATTATCCTGCCACAAAAGGTTATTCTGTCAGGAATTTGCGGAATATGAAGCGGTTTTATGAGGATTACCAAAAACTGCAGACACTGTCTGCAGAATTGCTTTTCTCTGTAAGCTGGAGCAATCATGTTGCTGTATTTGATTTAGCGCAATCCCCTGAAGAAATGGAATTTTACATAAAAATGGCAATCAAGGAAAGGCGGAGCAATAGAGAATTAAAAAGACAAATCAATTCCTCTTTATTTGGAAGATACATGCTTGCTGACAAGCCGGAAAAAGTAATTGCCTTGATGCCCAAGCATAAATCAAAAGATTTAGTCAGGCATTTTAAGGATAAATATATATTGGAATTTTTGAATTTAGGAAAAGAGCATTCAGAGCAGGAACTGGAAAAAGCTATTATTGGCAATCTTAGAGATTTCTTCATGGAGTTTAGCAACTCTTTTGCCTTTATTGGTTCGCAATATGCCATTGACATTGGCGGAAGAGAAAACAGGATTGACCTTTTGTTTTACCACAGGGAATTAAGATGCCTGGTTGCAGTTGATTTAAAAATAGGAGAATTCAGAGCATCTTATGTCGGGCAGATGCAAAAATATCTTGCTGCTCTTGACGAAAAAGCCAGGATGGCTGATGAGAAAGAAAGCATAGGTTTGATATTGTGCAAATCGAAAAATCATGAGGAGGTTAGGTTTGCGCTTGCAAAGACGTTATCTCCTGTAAAAGTAGCGGTTTACAAGACAAAATTACCAGACAAGAAATTGATACTTCATAAATTAGAACAAATCATGGTTGATAAAGAGTTAAACAGAAAAAATCCTGCAGATTTATTCAAAATATGGACAATATAGAAGAAAAAATACAAATAATTGACAACTACATAACAGAGGCAAACCTTGAAATAGGGAGGCTAAATAATCTGGTAAATGAAAACCAGAAGCAAATACAAAAATTAGAAAATAATCTGGAAAACAAAAAACACCTTGGCGAAACAATAACTCTAAAAAACGAGAACAAAAAGCTGCATAGCGAAATAAAAAAACTGCAAGAGCTAATAGGCAAATGCGAAAAGAGAAAGGCAGAAGCTTTTCTTCCTAATTTTGCAGAAAACAAAAATACAAAAACACTCAAATCCCGTTATTATTCTCTTGCTGTCGACAATAAAAAATACGAAAAATACAGGGATTTGATAAATGCCATATTGCTCAAAGTAACTGCTTTAAACAGGAAAAGGATGGACTTCAGGTATAAGAACAAGACATCTGAACTAATAGAACAAGCAGAAAACTGCACTTCTCAACTCGAAGAAATACTTGCAAAAGATGATGAAGAACTGACTATTCCGCTCCGTATATTGGACAGGGATATGTATATATATATCCGGTCTTTGGATGAACAGAAAAGTCAAACCAAAGGTAGGTTCAGAGCTTTTTTAAAAGACAAAAAAGCATCTCTTTTTCCCGGCACCAGAAACACAGGCAGAATCAATGAGACGGTAGAAAGCACAGAAGAATCTAGAAAAGAACTGCGGTATCAAATAGAAAGAGTAATAGAAGAAATAGCCTTTCTGCTAAACCAGTCCAAGTAATTCCCTTAAAATATAAGCAATATTTCTTGAAGTTATATGCCCCTCTATTAGCGGATTAAATTCAGCAATGTCAATGCCGATTATTTTTCTTTTTTTGAATTGACCTAATGCATCAAAAAATTCCTTTATTGAAAGCCCGCTTGGGACGCTGTCCGATACGCCCGGAATTATTGAAGGGTCAAATGCATCAACATCAACTGTAATGTACAATGGTCTCTTTGAATCCATAATTTTGCCATTGTTTTTGTCGATGCTGTTTTTTTTGAAAAAATCCAGTTCTTCTTTGCTGTGTTCCCTTGTCCCGATAAAGGTAATATTCCTGTTGATATCCCAAATTCGTCTCATAACAGTTGAATGATTTATCTTTTCGCCCTGCCAGTTATCCTTTAGATCATAATGCGCATCAAAACACAAAATATCAAATTCCTCGTGCTGTTTAATTATTGCCCTTGCAGCACCCAGTGTTATTGTGTGCTCCCCCCCTAATAGCACAGGAATCGTCTTTGGTGAGCGAGAGAATAAATCATCAAGCGTCTGCTCCAGTCGAAGAAGCGTCTTTGAAGCATTTCCTTCCACAGGTATTAAATTCCCAATATCGGCTATCTTATCAAAAAGATTGCCTGTCTCTATCTCCAAAAGTGCATTTCTTATAGAATTCGGCGCCTTTCTTTGCCCTGCCAAATTGGTTTCTGTACTGTCAAAGGGAATGCCCAGAAGCGTGAATTTTGCATTAACTTCCTCTTTTCCCGGCTCTTTTATTATATTTGTCTTTTCGGTATGCAAAAACATAAAAAAAAAGAGATTTTAGGTTTATATATTTTTGCTTGATAAGATAGTATGGGGATACTTACACTGCCAGCTACAATGGAAAAAATCGTGTGCCTTGTCTCTATTATTACCTTTTTCGGCATATACATGGCATTTTCACTCAGCCTCGCAAATACGCAGCTGGGGTTTCATGAAATGAAAGGATACAAAGATGCGCTTCTTGTGCAATTCCTGCATAATCCTGCCCTTGCTGTTTTAAATGAGAAAAAAGAGCCGGAAATTTTTATGCTTAATGCAAGCAAATTAAGCGATGCCCTGACAAATAGCCCCAACAAAAAGGTCCCTAACTATGATATAGGCAACACAAGATACCAGATTCATATTTATGACACCCAGACAGGAAAATATTGGGATTTTAAAAATTATATTCCTGTAGATGCAAGTTTTAACATATCAGTGGATGAAAAAAATGTTGTCTGGAGATATGCAAATATAATTTATCCAAATGGAAATATAAGCACGGCACTGGTCAAGGCAGTTTATGTCATTGGAGAAAATGAAGACAGGCATAAACTGAAAGAAGGAATGATATGCAATGCTGATGAGGATTGTGCAAGTGATATGTACTGCACAAAAGGAACAGGAGCAGGGCAGCAGGATAAAACATGCCAAAGCATAACCCTGTGCACTTACAGCAAAAATGCAGGAGACTCCGCCGAAAGTGCCTGCGAGTGCAACACTGAAGAAACATCCGGCGGAAAATGTGTGGTGGGTGGTCCGCCTCTTCTTCTTATAAAAGGACAGCCATGCATAGGAAATGCATTTTGTGAAAATGGCATATGCAACATGGATTCTGCAAAACCGAGTGAGTATTATACTTGCAATTAACGATACCTTTAAAATAGTTTTATTAGGTATAAAAAAAAGCAAAAATGCAAAATAGAGATGCTATGAACAAAGAAAAAGAGAATCTTGAAAAACTCAAAGAAACTGTTGAACTTCTAAAAAAAGAAAGGGAACGGCTAAACAAAAAGACAAATGATTTTATCCAGGCGCACAGAAAGGATTTGAATGCAGTTTTTGAAATCAAGCTAAAAATCAGGGATGTCCTCGAAAAAAACAAAAAATGCATTATCCGAATAAAAGAGATTAAAAAAGAAAGAAATGCACTTAACCAGCGGGTAACTGATATTAACAATGATATTGCTGAGCTAAAAAACCAAGTTGGAGATGCCTCGTACGAGAACGGCAAAGACAGTATGCTAACTGAGTTGAAAAATAAAATTTCAAAGCTCGAATGGGAAATACAGACAAAACCAGTTTCTGTAAGGAAAGAAGACCAGATGCAGGAGCAATTAAGTCAACTGGTAAATGCCTTAAAAAAAACAAAAGAGAAAACAAAGCACTTGAGGAAAATAAAGAGAATTAAAACCAAAAAAAATGAATTGAAAAAAGAGGCAGATGAAAAACACAACGAACTTCTTGAAATGTCCAACAAGAGCGAAAAAATATATGCCACTTTGATTGAATATAAAGAGAAAAGAAAAGAAGAGGAAGAAAAAGCAAAACCACTGCTGGAAAATCTGGAACTCCTGAAAAAAACAGCAGACAACGCGCATAAAAAATACACCGAATATCTGGATGTGCTGAAGAGAGAAGAAAGAAGCGTTCGAAAAGAAATTGAAGAGAAGCAGGCAGAGGAACAGCACGAAGAGGAACAAAAGATTTACAAGTCATTCAAGAGCGGAGAAAAATTATCCTTAAGCGACCTGATGCTTATCGAAAAAAAACTAGACGAGGAACTGGACGAGGGAGAAAAACTCGTCGAGAAAAACAAATAATCCTCTATTCAGAAAGCGTTTTTATATCGCAAAAATATTAATGCAAACAAGCATTATATAGCATAACACATAAATAACAGAAAAGAATTTTGCTTTTTTTGGAGCAAATTTCTTTTTGCCGAAACTAAACTACTTGCGAAATTTTGCAGTTTAGTTGCGATGCAAAAAAAATACAATCGATATTTGATAGTATTTATGTGTTCTGCCAGTATATTTGACTGCGAGTGAAATTCAAAAATTAAGCAGGCAAATATATTCGAAGACGCAATTAGTATGATAGGTAAGATAATTGCGTTTGAGATTATATCACGCCACAATACTTGCATTACTTTTGTGCCGTGATATAATAAGATTTAAAAAAAAAGCTTCATTATATTCCTATGGAAAAAAACACAGCTCGTATCGTTTCTATTGAAGACATTGAAAAGAGCATAAATATTTCTGAAGATTTCAAAAAATGCTTTGTAACTCCTAACGGAGTTATGCTTGAAGAGGTAAATATAATTGGAAAGGCAGCTGGATACATAGATAATAGAAAGGACTATTTGCGCATAAAAGACGAAACAGGAGAGTGCTGCGTAAAAATGATATGGCAAAATCAAACCAAGAATATAGATGAAGAAACAATGCTGCTTGTGATAGGTTTTCTTAACTTTGACGGGCAAAGAAAGTACATAAATCCATACATTGTAAAAAAAATAGAGGAAAATGCAACCCAAAGGTGCGCCTTAAGGCGCCTAGAAATAATCGAATTCTGCAATTACATACATAAAAATAGCGGATTCTTCTCTGAAAATATGAAAAAATACAAAAAAGCGCATGAAAAGATGCTTGAAAAAAAACAGGTTGATAAAAAAGAGCCGGAAAAAGAGGACATAGAAAAAAGCAAAGGCGAAAAAAATAATGAAGTCACAAAGGACAGGATGATTGAAATCATAAAGCAGTTGGATGCCGAAGACAAAGGAGTATCATATGTTGATATACTTGACAAATTCAGCGAAGAGCAAAGGGAGATGGCAGAAACCGTGATTGATTCTCTTCTTGATGAAGGTCTGTGCTATGAGCCCCTTGCCGGAAAAATTAAAGTTCTTTAATTCTGTGATTGTTGAAAAATCAAACATAGAACATAATCTCCATTTGCTTTGTCTTAGAATTTGAATTGCAGGACAGCCAAATGAATCAAAGATTTCGCCTTGCGGGATCCATCTAAGGTTCGAAACTTCCCTTAATCCCTGCGTTTTGTAATGTTTAGCGGAACACGATACAACTCCCATTTTACCTTGCCTTTCTTGATTTTCTTCATTATCTCATCTTCCCGGAAACTTAATTTTGAATTCCCGCTTTTCACTTCGAGAAAAACAATTTTTCTTAAATCTCCTTCTGAAAGCCCGTCAAATATGATAAAATCAATTGGGGCGCCGATAAACCTTGCATCCAAGGGATTATACTTGAAATCCGGCAGATAAGGAGCAATCTGCTCGCTGAATTTCCCTCCCAGAACAGCCCTGCTCTTTTCGATGGCATCTGTGCGTATATGTTTTTCATTTTCAAAGAGCCATTGCCTTAGCTTTAAGTCATACTGCTTTTTTATAATCTCTGAAAACAGGAGGTAGCAAACAACGACCCCCAGCAGGAATATTATTATTTCTGTAAGCATATTATATATAGATATAAAAAGATTAAGTAATTATTTTGATTAGTGATAATATGGCAATACTTGGAATAAATTATACAAAACTTGACATTGAGGCAAAAAACAAACCCTATGCAAACCTTTCAATAAATACTACGCCAAAAATTGAGGCAGTTAATAAAACACAAATACAGACAGGAAAAAATGCAATTCCTATTCTCGTTGTTGATTTTTCATTCAATTCATCATTTACCCCAGAAATCGGTCAAATAAACCTGAATGGAAACATTGTGTTTCAGCCAAAAAATGAAGAGGCATCCATGGCTGAATGGACGAAAAACAATAAATTGCCTCCTGAAGAAGAAGCAGAAATAATCAACTACCTTTTTGTTAAAGTAACCCCGTTTGCATTGTTCTTATCTGAAGTGTTTCGGCTGCCTCCTATAATTGCTCTGCCCAAAATGGAACTGAAAAAAGAGGAAGTAAAAAAGAAAGAAGCGGCGAAGGAGACCAAAAAGAGCAAGAAGAAATAGGCTGGTTCTTGAAACATTAAAGTATATGTTTTTATAATTTAATTTCCTTTCTTTTTATGCAAAGAAAAAGAGGAAAAGGAGTGTCTCCTTTGATTGGAGGAGTCCTGTACTTTGCAGTTGTGATGGCAGCGATAATCATCATCATGAATCTAATTATTCCCTGGATAGAAAATACGAAGGACCAGATTGCAATCAATTATGCCCAAAAAAACATTGCAGAGCTGGATTCTATAATAACAACAGTTGCATCAGAAGGAGAAACATCATCGCGCACAGCCTCTTTAGATGTAAAAAGAGGAGCTTATTATCTAAATGATGAAAAAGATACTATTTATTTTCAAATCAATGTATCTGAAAGTACAATGTCTCCCCGGTTTAGGACAAATACAGGAAATGTATTTTTCGGAAGCCAACTAAATTCAAAAGCAACTGAGTATGACTCTTATTTCCTGCTCGAAAACCAGTATCTGCAGGTTAATATAACAAAAGCAGGAAATTCAACAACCTATTCTGCAATTAATACATCTGAAATCATAAATTCCATATACTACAAGGAAAAAGAAATTTATCTATATGGAGATAATATTACAATAATCCCTAATAATTATGCACCGGAAGGCAATGGGACAGGATATGTCTATCTGGAAGAGGAAGGAGAGTTTTTGCCAAAGGCAGTTGCAATCGCAAAAATGACAAATGCAGACAGTGGCTCTTCCTATGATCTTTACTTTGATCTGCAAAGCGACAGCGATTTTCTTTTGATTTATTTAAAAAATTATAGCACTTCTTAAACATATTATGGGAATAAATTACTCAATTAAGGATATTGATCTTGCAGAGCAGGGCCGAAAACAGATAGAGCTTGCCAAAGAGCAAATGGAAGGGTTACAGGAACTGAAAAAAGAATTGGTGGAAGCAAAAGCATTTAAAGGTATCAAAATCGGGATGGCATTGCACGTCACAAAAGAGACTGCGGTCCTTGTAGAAACTATGATTGAAGCAGGAGCGCAGGTTGCAATCACAGGATGCAATCCTCTCTCAACACAGGATGATGTTGCAGCTGCTCTTGCAAAAGAAGGAGTTCATGTATATGCAAAGAAAGGAGTCAGCGTAAAAGAATATTATAATCAACTAAACAGCGTTCTTGACATTAAACCGCATATAACTATAGATGACGGATGCGATCTGGTCAATCTGGTGCACACCAAAAGAAAGGATGTCCTTGATTCAATAATAGGAGGATGCGAGGAAACAACAACAGGAATCATCAGGCTGCAGGCAATGAAAAAAGACGGCGTTCTGAAATACCCTGTTGTTGCTGTAAATGATTCAAAAACAAAGCATTTAGTTGATAATTACTACGGCACAGGGCAATCCACATTTGACGGAATTTTAAGGGCGACAAACGTGCTTGTTGCCGGAAAAACTGTTGTTGTATGCGGATACGGAGACTGCGGAAAAGGAATTGCAATGAGGGCAAAAGGAATGGGCGCCAAAGTGATTGTAATAGAAGTAAACTATTTTAGGGCACTCCAGGCTCATTTTGACGGTCATCATGTTATGCCGATAAATGAAGCGGCAAAGATTGGAGATATTTTTATAACAGTTACAGGAGATAAAGGAGTGATTAGAGTGGAGCACATGAAACAGATGAAGAGCGGAGCAATTGTGTGCAATTCCGGTCATTTTGATCTTGAAGTTGAAGTTGCAAAATTAAAGGACATCTCAAAAGTTACAAAAATAAGGACATATATGGACAAATATGAATTGGATGGCAGGCACATATATATCCTTGCTGAAGGGAGACTGGTGAATCTTGCTGCGGCAGAGGGGCACCCTTCCCTTGTGATGAGCTTTTCATTCTGCAACCAGATTCTCGGAGCAAAATTCCTGCTGGACAACAAAGGAAAACTGAACAATGATTTATACTGGCTTTCAGATGAGATTGACGAAAAAATCAGCCAAATCCACTTAAACTCATTTGGGATAAAAATAGATAAACTGACAGAAGAGCAGAAAAAGTATCTGGCGGGCTGGGAAGAAGGAACCTAATGTATTATACGTCTATATCACGGCACAAAAGTAATCATGGACGTTTCCTTATGAGCCATACTACTTCCAAGCTTCATTTTGCGAAGCAAAATGTCTCAAAGATTGCAAATTGCGCAAGGAAATATTTGCAGATTTTTCTTGTTTCCCTGCAGTTCACACAACAACAAAAAAATCACGGA
>QMVB01000031.1 GCA_003660905.1 Candidatus Nanohalarchaeota archaeon
CGCATCAATGACAAGAACATGTGCAAGAACCTTGTAAAAAAAGTCGCCCAGAATTACAAGATGCCTTATTTTTCAATATCGCCAACATTCAGCATCTGCCCTATTCATGGCTATATTGCAGGGGAGCACTGGACCTGTCCGCTCTGCACAAAAGAAGAAGAGAAAAAGTAATAGTTATTTTGACATTGGTGCTTCTTAAACTCAACTTTAACGCTTAATGAATACAGGCAACAGAAACCTCAATTTCAAGCATTTTTGTGCATACGAATTCAAAAAAGACGCCTGACTTTCTGCTCTGAGAGTCTTTCTTACTTATGAGTACATCAAAGGAATATTTATTTTCAGTTTATTGTTTGGTTTACGATAACTTTCAACAATTTTGGCTGAACGATATATTTTGTTTTTTCCTTTTTTTGGATGTTACTAAAAGATACCTGAATATATACGGAATTGACCTTTATATAGTTAACGTAAGTAATCCGTAAGTAAGAATAAATTAATATAGTACATAAGAATACTTAAAGAAGTGGATTATGAGTTAAGCGTTAAAGTTGAGCTTAAATATAATATACAGCAAATTATTTAAATAAAGTCCATAGGAAAATATTCTATTAACAATTCATGTAAATGTAGCAATGCGGACTCATGACCATTAAATCCTATTTTTCCCGCCCTGGTATGCACCGTTGTATTCCTCGTGCGCTTCATCCGTCATTTCAATAAATATCATCTGCGCAATTCTCGCTTTTTTTGCAACGATTATTCCTGCGGGATTATTCACGATTAATTGTATTGCTCCGCTTCCAAAGTAACCTGCATCCCATGCGCCGCTTTGGGTTGTCGCCCCGCATCTGCACAGAGTTGAGCGAGGATATATGTTTGCAATAATATTTTTCGGAAGTTTTATGTATTCTCTTAATTCGGCAAGGTACACCCCTGGCGTTAGATTATATTCCTCCTTTTCATCAGGATTTAATTTAACAGTTTCAGGCAGGTTTCTTTTCGTGTTGTCAAAATCTATCAGACCGGGCTGGTTGCTGAATTTATATATATTTTTCACAGTTACATCAAGACCGTTCGGGGTGAATTGGATATCATCAATTTCTTCTTTATCTACAATGCCCATTTTCAGAATTTGCTTTTTGTTAAGTACTGCCATATTCTTTAAAGAAATGATTAAAATTCTTTTGAGGATTTTACTTCTTTCTTGATTTCATCCAATTTGTTTTTCAATATATCTATTGCATTGTAAAGCAAGTCTTTTGGCTTTCGACCAGTAATTGATTTGATTTTGAATGTTATCTCTTCTGGTTTTTCGTAGCTGATGGAAGTTATAGAATTCTGGAATTTTGCATGATCTTTCAATGTCCCAAGAATTGCTGTTGCCTCTATATTAAATTCAAGATTTTCCTCGAGCTTTGTAATCAAAATGCCCGGGTGGATTGGATAAACTTTATTGTCAGATGATTTGAAATCCCCGGAATATACACTGGATTTTCCTTTCTTGTTTAAAGTCAGTATGACGCTGCATTTGTCGCATCCTCCCTTGCACTTGCATTCCTGTCTTGAGATATATTTGTCTGAATAAGTAAATGGAATCATTGCAATACGATGGGCAATTGTTTCATCATACATAGGGGATTCATTTTTTATTACTGCTATTTCATCCACTGCAAATACCGGGACATTTGTTATAACCGTTCTCCTCAATGTGTTTGCAAACACTTCATTTTCATTGATTATCTTAAATTCGAGAGTATTTTTTGTTTCCTTTTTGTTTTTTATTTCCATAATAAGTTCAATTAAAGCATCTTTTCTACAAGCTCTTTAATCTTTTCGCCCCTGTTCCCGAGGGCGCCTTTCTGATTGAAACCCAGTCTTATGCCTCCTCTCTCAAATCCTTTTCTTGGAGGGCATAGGCGATATAATTTAATGGTTTTGTCCGGGGTTTCGCATTTTCTTTTTTTGTCTATCTGCTTTGCAAATTCCTCGTCTATTGTTCCGTATGCAATGAAATCCTTTGCTTTTTTAAGCATGCCAAGGAAATATTCGTTTTCAGGCACAATAATGCAATGATTGGGCTTGTTGAGCCTGAGATTGCCGAGAGTGTATTTTATCTTGAAGTCCACGCCAATAGTTCCTCTTATCCTTATTACACAGTACATATTTATCTACCTATTTCGTCAAGCCCGACTGACCCAACATAACTCTCATTCACTTTAAATGCATTTAGATTTTTAAATGCATCAATTGCTGCAAACATAAAATTAACTGTGGTCCCGGTTTGCCCGTATGATTTTATCCAGATATCCTTTATTCCTGCCAGTTTTAGTATTTTTTTTATTTCTGAATCAGCGCAAAGATTAAGTCCTTTTGGTGCCGGGAGCAGCTTTATTTTTACAGACCCGCATTTTCCCTGGATTGTGAATGGAATGGAATGGTTTGTTTTGCACTGGCATTCCCATGAGCCGCATCCCCTTCTTATTGGAAAAATGCTTAATTTTGCCTGTCGCCTTGCCTTGTTCAAAGTAGAAAGCATGTCCTTTCCCTTTGTGTAGCTGAAGCCAAGCAAACCGTCATTATTGCCAACACAGACAAATGTATGGATTATTCTCCTTCGCCCTGCTTCGTGCATTCTTGTTGTGGCTTTCATCGGCGTTCTCTTTTTTCCGCCTCCTTTTCCCGGCGTTCCCCCAACAAGCATAATTTCTTCTTTCAGATCAGGAATCAAAATATCAACAATCTCCGGCTCTTTTATTATCATTCTCTTTTCAAATATTTCCCTTATGGATTTTATATTGCCTTCCTTTATCTCTCTTCCCAAACCGGTTCTCGGAATCCACTTTGCCATTATCGCCTGTGGATTTTTGGCTTCCTCTTCATTTTGAAATGGAGGTCTTTTTTTCCTTTGATCATTTCGCTTATAGTCCATATTAAATCTTTTTTATATTTTCTAATACGCTGTTGAACAGCTTTTCTTTTTTTATGAATTCGCCTTTTATTTTGCTCTCATCAGGAAATATTTTTTCATCTGCATTTGTGCTGAGTCCGCCGTCAATTGCTCCCTTTACACAGGCAAACAATCTTCCTTTTTTCTGCGGCTTTCGAAGTCCGATATCAACAACTATTTTGCTTATCCTCTTTTTAGCTGCGATTTTTGCGCAGGCATATCCTGTCAGATAGGCGCAGGATATATTTTTGTGTGCCCCTTCCCATTTAAAGTTCTTCAGCAAATCTGAAGAAAACGACAAAATTGTCTTGTCCTGATATTCTTTGTATTCAATAATCTGGCAAAGGAGTCTTGTATTTGTGATTCTTACCACAAACCGAGGGGTATGGCTAAGCAGCAGATGGTATCTTTTCCTGTAATTTGTCTTCCCTTCTGTTCTTCTTTTGAATTTGTTTTTTTTCACTGCCATCTTAATCATCTATTGCTTTTTTATGAATTTTTTAGCATACATTCTTGTATATGCCCTGCTTTTCAGCACTCCGCCACAGCCAAGGCGATACATTTTCCTGTATTCTCCTTTGTTAAAAATTCCTTTGGCTCTCAACACCAAAAGCTCTCTTCTCACTGCCCTTATCTGCTTTATCCAGCGGGCTTTCCTGCCTTGCCTTGCCCCGGCCTTTCCTTTCCTGTTTCCTGCCGATTTTTGCAGTCCCTTCTTTTTCTGGGTTAATTTAATATTGGCTCTTGCCCTTGAAACTCCTTTTTTTTGCTTTTTTTGAATGATTTTCTCATTTATTAATTTTTGAATATCCTGGTTCGTCAATGCCTTCGCAATTTTATCATTCTCCTCTGGGTCAAACCATATTCTATTGATTCCGCATTTAAGCAATTTTGCAGAGATTGTTTTTTTTGACCTCAGATTCATATTCACACAAATATTTTGATTTCCTTAATTTTAAAAAGGTATAGTTGGATTTGCCAAAATACTGCCTTCCGCAGGAAAGCAATTAAAGGAGAAATAGGAGAAATAGGCAGAAAAATATGATATCATTTGATTTTACTGAAATTTTAGGCAATAAATTCTGTTATCCTGATTTAATTTGAGGTTATTCATTGGAAATTGGCGAAAATTGTTCTATTATAGTTATATATTTTTGTATGCAATAACATACAGGGCAATATTATAACTTCAAAAAGAAATATAATAGCTACAGCAATCAGTCTGCTCTGCGAACTGTTTTGCATGTACGGAACCACGATGAAATTCCCAGGACGGATTTCAACAATGATTCTGGTTTCGATTGTTTACCACAGGGTATTGATCTCAACTTTAACGCTTAATGGATACAGGCAACAGACATCTCAATTTCAAGCGTTTTTGTGCCTACGAATTCTAAAAAGACGCCTGACTCCCTTCTCTGAGAGTATTTCTTGCTTATGAGTACATCAAAGGAATATTTATATTCAGTTTATCCAATATCATGAAACATAAGATTAAATTATCAAAGGATTTGACTAATTTGTTTGTCTTTTGCGTTTTGAATGTTAAAATGAAGAAACTTGCAGTGAATAGTGAACACGATGACGGGTCTTTGGGAGAGATAAAAACAATTGAGTTTAAGGCTAAAAATGTTGGGTGTAGTTAATAGAATAATAGTGGTTAAAGTGAACTCGGTTTATGTGAAACATAACCATTAGTGATTCAATAAGGCTCCGGACTATTTGAATCGGTTTAAGAGTTTATGAATAAAGAAATATTTTGAGTTGATTTTCTTGTTTTCCTTGAGCAGTTTTTTCTGCCGGTTTTCCAGTTTTTTTATTCTTTTTCCAATTGTTTGCAGTGGCTCCTTTTTTATGCTCCGTGAAAGACTTTTTATAAATTCAATGTCTGTTTTTATATCTTCCTTTATTTTCTCATATTTTAGTATTTCTTTTTCCACCCTTTCAATGGTTTTTATTTTTATGCTAATTTCTTTGGTGGTGCCTTTTATGTATTTTGAGAGATCTGCCTTGTTTTTTTTCATCACAGCCATTTTTTTTATCAAATCTTCTTCAACAGACGCAACTTTTTCAAATTCTTCGTGAAGCTGCTTTGTATAGCCCATTTCCTTTTTCAATTTATCTTCAAACTGTTCAAGATAATTTATTTCTTTTTTCAAATCCATTTCCTTGACAGATATATTTGCTTCAACAAGTTTTGTGTTGCCTTCTATTGTACTTTTCAGTGAATTCACTTTGTTCATTTTCATTTCAATATTTTTTTGGGTAATGAACACAACCATGTTTCCAAAGCTGTCGTAGTCAATAGAAATTATTTTTTCCCGGCTAAGAATGTTGCTCCAGTTTTCCAGCGTATCAAGAGGAACAGAAAGAAATTTAGATGCATTTTTCAGGGAGATTGATTTTTTTATAGTAACCAGTTCTAGAAATTTATCAATGCCAGTTTCGACCATTGCTTTTTTTAGTTCACCCATATACTGTTAATACAGCTAAACTTAAAATACTTATCTGTTTTTTACTGCAATTGCATTGTTCAATGGTTCAGGCAACTTAATGCATTTGCTGCTCTTGAGGGAGAAGGAAATACCGGAACTCCTTCTTCCTTGAGCGTGTCAATCAATACTTTTGCGTATTTGTCCCCCATTGCAATGACTATTATTGGTTTTTTCGTCTTTCTTTTTTCATTTGCGATAATATCTACAATATCAGGGCTTAATGAGGAAATCTGCAGCAGAAGTATGATTATGATTGCATCAATGTTTTTGTCTTCAATTATGCTGTATATAGATACAGCATACCTGTTGGTGTCTGCATCCCCAATTAAGTCCATGGGATTGTTGATTGTGGCGTATGGCGGCATGACTGTCCTGATTTTTTCTATTGTTTTTTTCTCAAAGTCAGGGAGTTCAATGCCTTTTTTGGATATGGAATCCGTTGTCATTACCCCGAATCCGCCTCCGTCCGTAATGATTGCCAGATTATTTATTTTCTTTTTCAAATGCCCGTATTGCTCAAGAATCATTGCAAAGTCAAACATCTGGTCAAGGGACATTGCTTCTATCGCTCCTGCCTGCTTCATTGCTGAGTGGAATATTTTATAGGAACCCGCCAGGTTTCCTGTGTGCGAGGCTGCTGCGTTCTTTCCCTTGTCGGATTTTCCTGCTTTGTATATAATAACCGGCTTTTTCTTTGTTGTGCTTTTTACGACTTCATAGAGTTCTCTGCCCTTGTCAATTCCTTCTATATACATCAATATAACCTTTGTTTTCGGGTCATCTGCCATGTATTTGAGCAGGTCGACAGCCCCTATATCAATATTGTTTCCAAAGCTCGCAAATCTTGCGATATTGATTTTCCTGCATGCTGCAACATCAATCAATGAAAGCCCTACAGCTCCGCTTTGGCTGATTATAGAAATGCTGCCGGCATTTGGTTTTGTAATCTTATACTTGGGTAAAAAGAGAGTATCTATTTTCCCGTAATTATCAAATATGCCTATGCAGTTTGGTCCGATTACCCTTGTCTTTGAGTTTTTCAGGATTTTCTTTAATTCTTCTTCCCGTTTTATGCCATCTCCACCAATTTCCTTGTAGCCGGCAGTGATTATAATAGCATATGGAATTTTCTTTTTCACGCATCCAGCTATCACTTTATTTGAGATGTCGAAGGGAGTTACAACCACAGCAGTATCTATTTTATCCTTTACATCAAGCACAGAAGGGAAGCATTTAATCCCAAAAATATCCTTGTATCTTGGGGATATTGGATAGATTTTCCCCTTAAAATCAAAATCAATTATATTTTTCAATATTACATATCCGAATTTTTGAGGGTTGGCAGATGCGCCAATCACTGCAATGGACTTTGGATTGAATAATTCTTTCATATTATTTTATATATACTCCAATAAATTATTTAAATGTGAAATTATTATCCGGCTTCATTATCAACATGAAAACGCTACGACAGGGGGCAGTAATGTTTATAAATATTGGATAGATATATAATCAATATATGATAAATACTCTATGATGTGGATTAAGAGCAATCATCAATCATTTGAGACAATTAATATGAAAACAAAAACTACGATAATATTGATATTTCTTTGCATATTAATTATTGGTCTGGTTTTTGCAACTCCTTCTCTTGATTATAGTGCGCCTACGCTTTCTGATAATATTTACATTTCAACGAACTGGACTGAAGTTAATTTAACAATAAATGAAGAAAGTCTTGATACTTTTATCTTTAACTGGAACACAACTAATTATACTTTTTATGATGATTCTCTTGTCCTGGCTATGAATTTCAACAACAATTCAGCAATAGGAGAGAATTCAACCCATTTTGTGGATATTTCAAGTTCAGGCAATAATGGTTCCTGTTCTGGGGATTCCTGCCCAAACTGGACAAGTTCCGGGAGATTTGGCGGAGGATTGCAGTTTGATGGAGTGGATGATTATGTTGATTGCGGGAATGATGAGAGTTTAAAATCACAAAATTTAACGGTTGAATTTTGGTTCAAATCAAATGGGTGGCAAGATCAATACGGTTCTATAATATCTCGTGGCATAGGAGAGGGATGGTCTGATTCATCTAATGAAGCTTGGAATATATTTAATCATTATACCTCTGGGTTTATTGCTTTTGATATTGGGAATGGAACTGATTACCAGGATGTTGAAATAAATCCTCGCCCATCAGAAAATGTCTGGCATCATTATGTATTTACAGTAGATGAAGACCACCTTATTGTATATTTAGATGGTGTTCAAAAAGACGTTGATGATAGGACTTTAATTATAAATTCTGCTGATTTGTCGGTAAATATAATGAAAGGGGCAAATGGAAACAACGGCTCCATTGACTCTGTCCGTATCTATAACCGCGCGTTGTCGGCGACGGAGGCGAGGATGCATTATCAATCAGAATTCAGTAAATACAACTCGACACAATACAGATTTTATAACAATGTAACGAACCTGGCTGATGGAGAATATACTTATTTTGACTGGGCTAATGACACAGCAGGAAGTTCTAACCAGACAGAAACAAGAATAATAACAATAGACACAACACCCCTAACCTCAAACTCCCCTTCAGAAAATGCCTCTTTTGACCAAGAGATTGTTCCAGGAGATTCTTTGGAATATATTTTTAAAGAACTCGGAGAAGGAGGAATTAGATCCACCGGAAATTTAAAATTTATCTCAAAGGTAGCAAATGAAAAGGTTTTAATAGAAAAATCAAAACCTGAGGTGAAATTAGAGAAATGGGGAAATGAGACTTTTTTAAAAGTTTCCAGACCAAGTGTTTCTTATTCTCCAGGAAGTTTGGTTAATGATAAAATTCCGCCTCTTGTTGGAAAACGACTCTCGGATTCAAAAGTAAAATTTATTAATCACAAAGAAGAAGTTCATATTTATAGTTTAGAAGAAGGAATGGAATATGAAGTAATTTTAAAAGAAAAACCAAATTCTAATATAATTGAAATGGAAATTGAATCTCAAGACCTCGGTTTTTATTATCAGCCTCCTTTAAATCAGGAAAAACAGGAAGAAGGGCTAACCTGCAATGAAACTGATTGTTGGGATGAAAATGGAACTAATATGGTTCATAGACCAGAGAATGTTGTTGGAAGTTATGCTGTTTATCATAAGAACAAAAAAGGAGATTACTCAAAAATGAGAGGGAAAAATTATATGGCTGGAAAAGCATTCCACATTTACAGACCAAAAATAATAGACACTAACGGAAACTGGATTTGGGGTAAATTAAATGTAGATGAAAAAGAAGGAATTTTATCAATTACTATTCCACAAGAGTTTTTAGATAATGCTGTTTATCCTATTAAAATTGACCCGACTTTTGGGTATGATACAGTAGGAGGAAGCCATGTAACCATAAATGGTAGAATTAGCGGGACATATTTTATGGGTGATGCTGGAACAGCAAATTCATTAACAGGTTATTTCCAAAAGTATTTTTCTCAAAAATCAAAAGGAGCAATTTATAAACAATCTGATAATACTTTTGTAGCAGAAACCAATGAAGTAACGGCTGCTAATGGATGTAATTGGTATGAACATACTTTTTCTTCCCCACCAACTATTACTGCTCAAAATTATTATTTAGTAATGTGGGGTGCAACAAATAATGATATACTTTATTATGATACTGGTGGAAATGGAGGTTATGATGTTGAGACCTATGGAACCTTTCCAGCCAATTGGGTTCCTACCTCTGAAGACAGAAAATACTCTATCTACTGTACCTATACAGCAGGTGGAGGAGATACAACACCCCCAACCACAAATGCCACAGCAGTAAAAGATGATGATACAACTTACACATTCAACACATGGACAAACTCAACCTATGTAAATGTAACCCTATCCTGCGATGATGGTTCAGGTTCAGGATGCAACATAACCCAATATTGCACAGACACAACCAATACCTGTACCCCTAATATAGCTTATTCAACACCAGTCCAAATCTCCACAGAAGGAATGAGTTATATTAGATTCAGAAGCAATGACACAGCAGGAAATCTGGAAACAACAA
>QMVB01000032.1 GCA_003660905.1 Candidatus Nanohalarchaeota archaeon
AAAAGAAAAAAATTATATAAGAAGCAAAAAGAAAGGGGAATTAAAAAAGAAAAAAAAAAATTATGAAAAAAACATGACGGAGAAGTTAGAGCAGTTTGAAAAAAAAATAAAGCTCAAGATGATTAAAGTTAATAAATTAAACAAAATTCTGGATGAGAAAACCAAAATTGGGACAATATTAGCAGACGAACTGACTGCTCTTGAAAATCCAAAAGGGAATTTTATTTCAAGGAATGAATTTGAAAAGGCGAACCTTAATTTAAGCAGCAGCATAGATGGAAAAATAAAGAGTCTCGAAAAAGAGAAAGACAAGTTAGATAAAAAACTGGATTCTGAATTGAAGGAACAGACAAAAAATGGGAAAAAGATTGCCAAAAAGATGGATCTCATTGAGAGTGCTTTTATTGCCAGATCAAGGGCAATTGATGAATTAGACAGAAATGTGAATGAAAAATTTAAACAAATAGAAAACGACATTGCCTTAAGAGATGAACTCCAAAAACCGAATATATCTCTCCAAAAAACAATGATAGAGGAAAAAATAAAGAACGCTGTTGAAAAAATAAGGATTGAGTCAGGTTCGGATATTGAAAAAAAGATTGCAGATATGAAGGGGAGCATAACGGCAGAAATGAAAAAAAACATAGGGTCTGTCAATTCAAAATCCATTGATTTGATTAATAAGAAAATAAGCCAATTGAACGATAAAGTGAATGCTCTTGGGTTGATTCAAAATAAAATTTCAGGAATTGAAGATGCATTGGATGCTGTGAATAAAAAAACCAACAAATTTATAGGAGAGTTGCCGGAAAAGAAAATAGCATCGGATGAGCTAAATTTCATTCAAAAAACAATGGATGAAAAGATAAGCGACATGGAATCCAGATTTATGGCATTGGAATCAGCCCAAAGCAAATCCAGAGAAATAGAAAAGCAAATTAAAACATCCGGCATATCAAGGGATGATTTGTCTAATCTTGAGAAAATGATAAGCAGTGAAACAAAGAAGTATGCTGAACAGGCATTTCTTGAGTCAAATGCAAAATTGCAAAAGCAGATTGGTGGCATGAAAGATGACATTATAAGAGAGATGAACGAAACAATTGAATCTATCAACTTGATGTCCCTTGGCTTAATGAAGGACAAGGTAAATGAATTGCAGGTCTTAATTAATGAAAAAACAAAAAAATGCCTTGATCCTCCGGGAAGTATAATTATTGAATAATGGCATTATTCATTGCATGCAAACAGAATTATGAAGCATAAATCACTTATATTTGATGCAGACAACACACTGTATAAAACAGATCCAAAAAAAGCTTATGAAAAGCAGTTTTCTTTTTTGTGCAAATCACTTTGCCTAAATAGAGATGCGCTTGAAAGAGAATGGAAAAATATCCTAAAGACTGTTGTCTTGTCCAATTCATTGGTTGAGAGAAGCAGGCAGTTCAGTTTGGCAAAGGCAGTAAATGCTGCTTTGAATGGCAAAAGAACATGCGCAAATGAGCGCAGTATTGAGAAAGCAGTGAAAGAATCCATAGAATTGTTCTATGAGGAAGTGCTCAGGAGCGGGATGGATTTCAGCAAAAAAACACCGTCAATGATTTTGCGCCTGAAGAAAAAATATAATGTCTTCGTCGCAAGCGATGAATACAGGGCGTTTCTTGAAAAAAAATTGTCTTTTGTGTTTGGAAACATGAAAGATTATTTTGACGGTATCGTAAGTTGCGAAGATGCAGGTTGCCTTAAGCCATCAAAAAAATTCCATGAAATCCTTATTGAAAAATACAATCTGGCGCCCAAAAACTGTACGATAATAGGAGATAGTTGGGAAAGGGATTTGAAGACTGCAAAGCAGGCAGGAATAACTACTGTTCTTGTAGGCACTGGGGAAGAGGGCAGTCCTGATTTTTGGATAAAGGAGATAGGGCAATTAGAAGGGATTTTGTAGGTTATTGTCTATCGGAATATAGAAGGAATTGACACGTCTTGTGTAATGTGGAACCGGATGCTTTTGTTGCAAAGTCGGTTGATTTTGTTGTTAATGAGTATCTGGAGGATAAGATTATGAGAGGGCATTTTTTTGCCTTGAGATCAAGCCCTTCCTTCTCCGATTCGACAACATCTTCATCCCGTCAAAAACAACCACAATGGACAAAGATGCAAAAAATGCAAGAGCTATGTTGAATAAACCAATAGGCGCAGTTTCAAAAATAATATTCATTGGAGTCCAATATATTATAATCAAACTCATCGCAACGGAAATTACAGAAGCCCAGACCAGATATTTATTTGCAAACAATGAACGACCCAATACACTTTTTCTAAAAGACCTGAAATTAAATGCATTTGCTATTGCAAAAAAGATCATAGTCATCAATGTTGTTGTTTGCGCAACAGTTTCTGACTGCCCAAGAACATTGAGCGTATAGTAAAAAACAGATAATGAAACAATGCATATTAAACTTCCCGCAGTCAGAATTACTGCTGATAACTGCTTGTTCAACATCCCTGATTTTTTTCTCGGCTTTAGTTTCATTATATCGCTGGAAGAAAGATTAAAGCTTAGGGCAATTGCAATAATATCATTTGAAAAAAGATTCATAAACAATATATGCATTGCAACCAATGGCAGGGGCATACCCAATGCTATTGCAAAAAAAACAAGGAACAACTGGGCAAAATTGATGGAAACCTGGTATGCCACGCATTTTTGCAGGTTGTTGAAAATGATTCTTCCTTCCCTGATGGCATATACAATAGTTGCAAAATTATCATCTCTCAGGATTAAGTCCGATGCCTGGCGGGAGACATCGGTCCCGTTTTTGCCCATCGCAACTCCTATATGCGCCTGCTTTAGGGCAGGGGCATCATTTACGCCGTCGCCGGTCATCGTGACAATCTCCCCGTTCTGCCTGAATGCATTCACTATCCTTAATTTATGTTCCGGGCGCACCCTTGCAAATATTGTGACATCATTTACCTGTTTTGAAAGCTCATAATCTGAAAGCTGCTCTATTTCATCGCCTGAGATAATTTCTCCCTCAATTCCTATCTGCTTTGCTATCTGCTTTGCAGTATCTTTATTATCGCCGGTAATTATCTTGACTTTTATTCCTGCCTCTTTGCATAATTTTAATGCATCAGGGACTTCTTCTCTCGGGGGGTCGTAAATGGCGAGCAAACCAAGTAAAACCATGTTGTTTTCAGTAATTGCCTTTTTGGATGCATTTATCTGCTTATAGCAGACAGCCATAAGCCGGTATCCATGTTGCGTGAGTTCTTCATTGGTATCTGCAATTTTTTGTTTTTGAACTTCGTCAAATTCGATTGTCCTGCCTGAGTTTTGGATGAATTTGCATTTGTCTGTCAATATTTCCGAAGCCCCTATTGAATAGATATATTTCTCTTTTCCTTCCAAACTCATTACAGTTCTTCTTTTTCTTTTTGAATTAAACGGAAGTTCTTCTTCGAGAGTAAAAGTTAAGTTTTCTCTTGAAATTCCTGCTTTGGCAGACATTATCAACAATGATGCCTCTGTTGGCGTTCCACTGCTTACCTTGTATTCATCTGTATGATCTATGCGCTCAACTCTTGAGTCATTGCATATAACAGATGCCCTTAACAAAAAATTCAGGTCCTTGTCTTTTCCGACATCTATTTTTTGGTTATTCTGATTAGTGTATAAAAAATTACCTTTGGAAACATAGCCGGTGCCTTCAACATCAATTATTTTGCCGTCCAGATATATTTTCTTTACAGTCATCTCTCCTTTTGTTAGGGTCCCTGTTTTATCAGAGCATATTATCGTGGTCTCTCCAAGAGTCTCAACTATGGACATCCTGTTCACTATTGCATTTTTATCCGCCATGTTCCATGTGCCTCTTGCAAGTATAGTAATTAAGACAACAGGAAGCCCTTCAGGAAAGGCCGATACGCACAGGGCAATAACAACAATAAGTATCTCCACCAAAAGTTCATAAGAAAAAGGCACTTTCACAAGCATTATAAAACCCGTTAGTAGTGAAACCAATATTGTAAAGACAGTCATGTATTTTACTATGTCATTTACTTTTTTCTGGAGAGGCAGTTCTTTTTCTGCTGTTGAAATCATGTTCGCGATTTTTCCAAATTCCGTATTCATTCCTGTGTGCAAAACTTCTGCAATGCATCTTCCATTAATAATGTAAGTTCCCATGAAAAGTAAATTATTCTTGTCCTGGGTTTTCTCGTCCTTTGACGCTGATTTATTTACTTCTTTTGACTCGCCGGTCAATGCAGATTCATTTACAGCCAATTCATTTGCCTCCAGCACAAGGCAGTCAGCCGGAATTTTCTCTCCTGTCCGCAGGACAATAATATCCCCTACAGCAATGTCTCTTGAAGGGATTTTAATTTCTCTGCCATCTCTTATAACAACTGAGCGGGACATAATCATTTGTTTCAATGCATTTATTGATTTTTCTGCCCTGTATTCCTGGGTAAATCCTGCTACAACAACAACGACTATGACGCCCAAAATAGCATATCCTGTAATAGATTTGCCGACGAAAAAAGACATCAGAGCAGCTGCAAAGAGCAAATAAATAAGCATGTTCTTTTTTATCTGCCTGAGAAGGATTTTGAATGCAGAAAATTTGTTGGATTCCTTTAATTCATTGGGACCATATTCTTTTAGTCTTTCTTCTGCCTGCTTTGGAGTAAGACCGGAAAATTTTTTCATAAATATATAAAATAGATATAAGTTTATATAATTTGTTGGATGATTTTGGTAAGAAAACACTAACTTGCGCCTTAATTGCCGTATCAATATAAAATGCATTTTACTGTGACTTTTTGCTCAATATTTTTTAAAATTTCTTTCCATTAAAAGCACATGGATGCCAAAAAAGATTTCCCCTGCTTAAATCAAAAGATGAATGGATTGAGCCCGGTTTACCTCGACTCTGCATGCATGTCATTGAAGCCGCAATGCGTAATTGACAAGATGATTGAATATTATGCACAATACAGTGGTTGCGGCGGAAGGTCGGCGCACAAATTCTCCTTCCGAACCACAGATGAAGTAACAAAAGCAAGAGAAAACATTGCCGTCTTTATCGGAGCAAAAAAGCCAGAGCAGGTTATCTTTACAAAAAACACAACCGAATCCATCAATCTTGTTGCAAAAAGCTTTAAATTTAAGCCAACCGATATTGTGCTTACAACAGACAAGGAGCATAATTCCAATCTTGTACCATGGATGCTGATGGATAAAAGCAATGCTGTAAAGCACAAGACAATCGCCTCAAAACAGGATGGCAGTTTTGATATAGAATTATTCAAAGAAATGATGGAGAAGGAAAAAAACATAAAAATGGTTGCCCTGAATCATGTCTCAAACATTGACGGATACAAAAATCCAATAAAAGATATTGTTGAAATTGCCCACGACAACAATGCTGTTGTACTTCTTGACGGGGCGCAAAGCGTTCCTCACACGAAAATAGATGTTGAAAGAATGGACATTGATTTCCTTGCCTTTTCAGGGCACAAAATGTGCGGACCCACAGGAACAGGCGTCCTTTATGGCAAAGAAGAATTGCTAAATGAGTTAAATCCATTTATTGTAGGCGGAGACACTGTTGAAACAGTGGATGGCGACAGGATTACTTTTTTGGGCATTCCTGAAAAATTCGAGGCAGGATTGCAAGACTATGCCGGAATAATCGGCTTTGGAGAAGCCGCAAGATACCTCTCAAATATTGGAATAGAAAAAATCGAGAAATATGTCAACGACCTGAACATCTATCTTGATGAAAAAATGAAATCAATTGAAAATGTCAAAATAATCGGTCCTGCTGACCCGAAAAAAAGAAGCGGGATTACAAATGCAATTATTGACAACATCAATTCCCACGAAATCGCAATGTATCTGGATGAGGTAAAAAATGTAATGGTCCGCGACGGGGCACATTGCGTTCACAGCTGGTACAATAAAACAAAAACAAGAGCATCATTAAGGGCATCTTTATATTTGTATAACGATAAATCCGACATTGATGCTTATGTTGATGGGCTGAAGGAGTATATTGGTTTGGTTAAACAAGAAAATAATTTTGCAAATTAATATTTGAATTTTTTTAGTGCAAAATTCTTTTTGCCGAAACTAAACTTTCTTGCGAGATTTTACAGTTTATTTACTATAAACAATCATTCGCTTTCCAGTGCTTTAAGATAATTATTGTTTCTTAAAAATTCTACGTGAGATTTCCTATATTTAAATAAAACATTGCATTTCTTGTCTCCCTCGTATTCCCAAGGCAGTATAATCACAATATCTCCTTCCCTGAGCCATAATCTTCTCTTGTATTTGCCGGGAACCACGCCAATCCTTGTTTTTCCGTCAGCGCAAATGATATTCATTCTTCCAAAGCCCAAGCGTGTTTCTATCATTCCGAAGAGTTCTTCTTTCTTTGGAAACCGAACCCGGGAAATGACTACTTCTCCTTCTTCTTGAGGTATGCATTTTTTCTTCTTAGTAGGTCTCTGTTTCATAATGTTAATATGAAGTCTCCCGGATTTGAACCGGGGTCCCAGGCTCCCAAAGCCCGGAGGATGGACCAAGCTACCACAAGACTCCTTAATTAATTATTTGAATTAAATTCCGGAGCTTTTAATCCACTTACTTTTTGTATCTCATCTTCTTGGACTTTTTTTTGAGCTTGTGCTTTTTCATTTTTAATCTTTTTCTTTTTTTACCGCAGGGCATTTAATTCACCATTATTATAGCATAAGACATAAATACTGCAATTGATAATAATTAGCATTATCAAAGAGATATATGTTTTCTGCTAGTATACCGCACCACATACTTACTTTATTTTGTGCTGCAATATAACAAAATAGGTATTAACTATAAAAACTTATGTTGTTGCCTAGTTAACTTCGCTTCCGGGAGGAACTTCCTTTTGAGGATGCAAAAGCACGAGCTTTTCGTTGGCATCTATGACCAGAATCATGCCCTGGCTTTGGAGCCCCCTGATTTTTCTGGGCTTTAGGTTTGCAAGAACCGGAACCTGCTTTCCTATCAACTCTTCCGGCTCATAGGACCGCGCTATTCCTGCAATAATCTGCCTTTTATCTTCATCTCCCATATCAACTTCCATTTTCACAAGTTTATCTGTTCCTTCTATTTTTTGGGCAGAGAGTATTTTTCCGATTTTTATCTGTAGTTTCTCGAAATCGCTGAATTCAATATCCATATGATTGTTTTAGAAAATAATACTTTATAAATGTATTTTCACTTTAATTATACATTATGCAGATAGATGTCAAAAAAACAAAGGAAGATGCGAAAAAGGACTTTGAAAAGACATGGGTGGAAACATCTGCTCTTTTTAATAAAAACAAGACTAAATTTAAATTTAGCAAAAGGCAGGGAAAAGAGCATATTCTTGGAAAAACAATAAATTATCTCAGGAATCTTCTCATCCAGATGGGCTTTGATGAGACTGAAAATCTAACAATCATACCAGAGGAGGATGTTTACAGGGAATATGGTCCTGAATCCGCAGTTATACTTGACAGGGCATTTTACATTGCAAAGCTCCCGCGACCTGAAATAGGGCTGAGCAACCAATTGACTGCCAAAATCAAAAGCATTGCAAACGTCAATATTGCTGTTCTGAAAGAAATTTTAAGGGAATATAAAAAAGGAAATATCGAAGGAGATGACTTTATTGAGGAGCTTGTTATTAAATTAAAAATTAAGATGCAGGATGCAACAGCAATCGTTGACCTCTTTACTCAGCTGAAAGAGTTAAAGCCGATTGCAACCAACCTGACCTTCAGGACGCACATGAGTGGCACATGGTATCATACTCTTGCGGCAATGCAGGACAAAGCTGATTTTCCCATTATGCTGTTTTCTGTCGGAAGACGCTATAGGAATGAGCAAAAAGAGGATTCCGGTCACTTGCGGGTCCACAACAGCGCATCTATTGCAATAATGGACCCAAATATAGATATGATTGCAGGGCGCAGGATTGCCAAAAAAATATTTGAAAAAATCGGGTTTAAGAAAATAAAATTCGAGACCAAAAAGGCGACATCAAAATATTATGCGCTTGGATTGGAAGATGAAGTGTTTGTAAAGCACAATGGTCAATGGCTCGAAATTGCAGATATGGGAATGTATTCGGCAATATCTCTTGCAAACTTTGGCATAAAATACCCTGTATTCAATATAGGATTTGGTGTCGAACGCCTCGCAATGGTATTGGAAGGGCACAAAGATATAAGAGAGATGATATATCCTCAATTCTATCTTGAAGGCGAATTAAGCGATAAAGAGATAGCAGAGGACATAAAATGCGTTGAAATACCAAAAACCGCAGCTGGGAAAAAAATAGCAGATGCAATCATCAAAACTGCATTTGAACATAAAGACGATATTGCTCCTGTTGAAATTCCTGCATGGAAGGGAACAATAAACGGCAAAAAA
The DNA here is from genome assembly GCA_003660905.1 of Candidatus Nanohalarchaeota archaeon. Lineage (GTDB taxonomy): Archaea > EX4484-52 > EX4484-52 > EX4484-52 > EX4484-52 > EX4484-52. The sequence goes on from QMVB01000032.1 coordinate 8,486, forward strand.
ATAGAAGTATCTCTAGTTGAAGTTGAAGAAGGCAAAAAGCTAATCGGTCCTGCGGCATTCAACATGATTTTTGTAAAGAAGAGCAATATAACCGGAACATTGGACAAAAAAGCAGGAGAGAAGACAGGAATCTCATTTATTGAGGCAATCGCAAATAACGCAGCTGGGAAAATAGAGCAGGGGCTAAAAAAAGAGGCGAAATTTTACACAGGCATGGTTCGGTCATTGGCAAATATAAATTTAAAGGTTTCTGCTAAAACAAAGAAATATATAGAATCGAACAATAGGAAAATTGATATAAAAGGACCTGTGTTCGTTACAATCAAAGCAATTGCGCGAGGATAGCATAGTGGTTATGCGGTGGCCTGCAAAGCCACTCAGGGGAGTTCAATTCTCTCTCCTCGCTTGTTTGGTGAGTGAACAAAGGAATTTGCCTTATTTTGTAAGAAGGTTTTCTTTCTTTATATATTTTCTTCACTTTATTTATGCATTTCTTTGGATTACTTTTTATTTCATGTTCCTAAATCCTTAATACCATCCAACCCTCTTTTTTAATTGTTTATTTACTTCTTTTGCTCTTTCAACATTTCTATTAATTTTCGTAATCAATTGTTTCTTTTAACTTAATAGTGGTTATGTTTCAAATAGATTAAGTCCACCCAAACTATATATGTAATGGTGATCAAATGAAAAAATATTAATATTTGAAAACGAAAAAAAGCAAGAGAATTGCATAAAAAAGGATGGAGC
>QMVB01000033.1 GCA_003660905.1 Candidatus Nanohalarchaeota archaeon
AATTTTGGAATAACGTGCAATACAAATGTTTCCCTGCGATAGGCACTACTTCCTGAATTTTTTTCTTGTTTTCTTACAGTTTGTGCAACAACAAAAAAATGCAAGTATTGTGGCGCGATATAATCTCAAACGCAATTGCGTTATAGGCTGCGATAATTTCGTCTTCGAATATATTCATCTGCTCTTTGCGGTCGAATATACTAGCAGAACACATAAATACTATTAATATCGCTTGTATTTTTTTTGCATCGCAACTAAACTGCAAAATTTCGCAAGTGATTTAGTTTCGGCAAAAAGAAATTTGCTCCAAAAAAAGCAAAATTCTTTTCTGTTATTTATGGGTTATGCTATAATTTTTTATAGATAGTTATTCTCTTTTTATTATGGATGAAAAAGCTGTTTTGGATGCATTAAAAAAAGCCGTTGAAAAAGAACTTTCCTGCTCTGCCCATGACATAGATCATGTTATGAGGGTTCATGCACTCTGCATTACTCTTGCTGAAAATGAAGCTATAGATATGGAAGTTCTGGAGTCGGCGGCTATTCTTCATGATATTGCAAGAGCAAAAGAAGACAACGACTCCAGCGGAAAAACAGACCATGCTCTTCTTGGCGCAAAAATGGCAGTCCCTATCCTTGAGGACGCAGGATTTTGCGAAGAAAAAATCAGGCAAATCCAACACTGCATTGAAACGCACAGGTACAGGGGAGAAAATAAGCCGCAAACCATGGAAGCCAAAATTCTTTTCGATGCAGATAAACTCGACAGCCTGGGCGCAATTGGAATTGCCCGTTCGTTTGTATGGATAGGCAGGAACAATGCCAAAATATACACAGATACAAACCTAAAAGAATACGCAAGAGAGAATCTTGGCGGCAAAACCAATGGCAGAATAAAAGATAAAACTAAGCACAGCCCGCAAATAGAATTTGAAGCAAAAGCGAAACATATAGTAGACAAACTCCATACAAAAAAAGCAAAGGAAATCGGCAAAGAACGGCTAAAATTCTATGAAGAATTCCTGAAAAGGCTGGAAATGGAAATCAAGGGGAAATTATAAATATATCTATCATTTTTTAAACACTTTATTATATGCAAAATTATGCGCTGTTATGTAATTCTTTGAAAGTATTTTCCAGTCCACGTTTTGCACAAGCTTTTTGGCGATGTATTTCTGCCCGACCCACTCTTTTTTAGGCATTTTAATAAAATTTAAAAGCAACTTATACAGGTCTGCAGAAATGTTTTCTTCAGATTTATTATTGCAGTCCAGCACATATATTCCTCCTTTTTGCTTCCTTGTCCTGCTCAGGTATTTCCCATATCCACTAAAATTTGTTGTCACAGATGCTAGACCAAGAGCCCCTGCTTCAACAGGAGTATATCCCCATGGCTCATACAATGAAGGGAAAACCCCGCAGCTGCACCCAGATACAATTTCATCATAATCCATTGACAAAAGCCTACTATCTGTGCTGGATAAATAAGCAGGATAAAAAATTACTTTTACTCTATCTTCTTCCCTGTTCAGCAGATTATGACTTTTCAGACTCTCCAGAATAGGGTCTTCATTAGGATTTCTCAAATTAAATGCGCACAATGGAGGAGTTTCATCAGGTCGCCTGAATGCTATTGCCTGCTTTTTTAAGTTATCCATTTTTGTCTGGATAAGGAACTCCTTTATTTCCTTGTCTATTTCATCCAGCTTTGTCTGGCAAAAAATATCGAGCAAGGTTTCCTTGAATTCATCATACATCTGCTCAATGTCATTTTCTATTGCATTGATTTTTTCAACACTAATCACGACTTCCTCTTTTTCAGATACAATGTCTGCCGGGACAAAAATAAATGCAAATACATCTATATTTGATTTTTCTTTTTTGAGCTGTTCATTAAGCATCGCAAGAGCATTTATGTAGAAATGAATGCCCTTGTTTGTAAATTCATATCTTCCTGAAAGAAACAGAAGTCGCGGATCTTCTGTATTGATTTTATAGTATGGAAGAAAGTATGCCTTCAGGAATTTTATGATTTCTTTCTTGTGCTCTATATGCTTTATTGCAAGTTCTTCCATGCTCGGGTATTTATCCAAAGTCAGTCCGTTTGGAAGCAGGACATCCGGCTTTTTCCCCAGGATATAATGAGCCTCGTTTCCTGTAACTTCTGAAACCGTTGTAAATGCATCAGCGTATTTGGCGCAATTTACCTCTGTCTGGTGCTTTGCCTGAACCCTATACTTGTATTCCTCTCTTTCAGGAAGAGCATAGCCTTTCCTGAGCGATTCATAAATCATTGACTGAAAATTTTTGTTGCAGCTTGCCATTGTCCTTCCAAGCATTGTTGCGTGCGTGGTAAATACAGTTCCTATCTTTGCTTTTTGATGCTTCAGATAGAGCAGCCCTATTCCGCTCATCCATTCATGAAACTGGGAAACTATTTTTTTCCCCTTAAAATTCTTTGATTTGACTATCTGCTCAAGCAATACTCCAACAGCCCAGCTCCAGCAGACAGGTTCATCAAACCACCAGTTGCTTTCAATAGAATCTATTCCGTACCATTCCCAGAGCCTTGATTTGATTTCATTTACCTTGTGCTTAAACTGCCCAATATCAATAAGAATGGTTTTTGGCTTGTCCGGGGTTGCCCATTCACCATAAAAGCATTTTATCCCCTGCTTTTGAAGAGCAGAAAATATTTCTTTAAACTCCGGCGGTGTTTTTGTCTGAATGAATTCATATCTTGCATTGCTCTGGTTGTAAAAACCTATTAGGAAATAATTTTCCCCATAATATTTTAGCATTGAAGGAATTTTTGACCTGACCACAGTATAAATCCCTCCTACTTTATTTGCAACTTCATAAGAACTTTCAAAGAAAACATCTGCTTTTGGCTTAATGTCCTTTTCAGAAATCATAATATATCCTGTAAACTATATTTAAATATGTTTGTTTTCCGTGTAGTTAAACTTATATTATTTAACAGGCAATTAATATTATTATGGACAATACAAAGAAATGTTTTGCAGTTATGCTAATTGTTGTTTTAATGGCTTCCGGCTGTTTATCGGACCCGCGGGATATAGAGAATAATGGTATTAATACCAGCGCAAAGCTTGATGACTGGAAATATGATTCAACACAGGCAAGTTCCGATAGTTCAAAAGGATGGGGCGGATTAAACAGTATGGGTTTAATGAAATCAATGGCTGTTTCAGAATCAATGGCTGCGCCGGGAGGAAACATCGGCTTTTCAACAGGAGGTGCAAAGGACATCAATAATTTCCGCGAAAATATAAACAACAGTTATCTGCCGATATCATCGGATATAACTTACGAGGGATTGTTTTATGACTATTATTTTGACACAGGGCAGGCAGAAGAATGCACAAAATTATTCTGCCCTTCTTACACCTATGCAATTTCCAAAGACCCATTTTCCAATAAGGAAGAATATTACCTGTCTATTGGATTGAATTCTGGCATAAAAGAAAGCGATTTTAAAAGAAAAAAACTAAACCTTGTTATTGTACTGGATATTTCCGGTTCAATGAGTTCTTCTTTCAACAGGTATTATTACGACCAGTTCGGCAATAGAAAAACAAATGAACGAACAAATAAAAAGAACAACGAGGATTACCAGAAAACCAAGATGCAGATTGCATCAGAGGCAGTTGTAGGTCTGCTGGATCATCTTAACGACGACGATAGATTCGGTATGGTGCTTTTTGATAGCTCTGCCGCTTTGGCAAAACCCCTGAATTTTGTCGGGGAAACAGATATGCAGAAGATAAAAGACCACATACTGGAGATTCATCCAAGAGGAGGGACGCAAATGTCTGCTGGCATGAAGATGGGCACAGAGCAATTTGGCGAGTTAACAGATATAAATCCAGACGAATACGAAAATAGAATAATATTTTTGACAGACGCAATGCCAAATATAGGAGAGACAAGCGAAGAAGGTCTTCTTGGCATGACAGAGAAAAATTCACAAAACGGGATTTATTCAACTTTTATTGGCATCGGCGTTGATTTCAATACAGAATTGATAGAATACATAACAAAAATCAGGGGGGCGAATTATTATTCTGTGCATAGCGCAAAGGAATTCAAAAAAAGAATGGATGATGAATTTGAATACATGGTAACTCCATTGGTATTTAATCTCCAGCTGAATCTGGATGCAGACGGCTATGAAATCCAGAAGGTTTACGGCTCTCCAGAAGCAGATGAGGCAACCGGTCAGATAATGAAAGTAAACACATTGTTTCCTTCAAATGTAGAAGAAAACCAGACGAGAGGTGGACTGATATTGCTGAAGTTAAAAAAATTGTCGCCAGACGCAAGCCTGACGCTCAAAGTAAGTTATGAAGATAGGAACGGCAAATCCGAGAATAATGAAAAACACATTGAACTGCAAGATAATGAGGCCGATTTTTACGAAAATACAGGAATCAGGAAAGGAGTACTTCTTTCCAGGTATGCAGACCTTATGAAAAACTGGATAAATGATGAAAGGCAAAGTTATGCAGAGCCGGGGCTGGTAAAACCACCGTGCGTCAACAGGGAAATTGGAATAATCGTACCTGTGCCTATTGAGTCGCAATTGGGCAAATGGGAACGCCAGTCAGTTTCTCTTAAAGTTTCACAGCATTACAGGGAATTGTTTGACGAGTTTAGCATTTACTTTGAAGAAGAAATGAATGCTCTTAATGATGAGACTTTACAGCAGGAGCTTGATGTATTAAAGAAGCTTGCTAATAATTGAACTTCGGGCAAACAATAAAATAAGGAGGAATTAAAATGAACGCAATATACGGCATAGATTTTGGCGGGACGAATTTAAGGATAGGAAAAGTAAATCCAGAGACAGGAGAATTGCTCAAAAAGCCAGTTTCTGTCCCGATGAATTCAATCAAAACAAATGATGAATTGACTAAAATTATATTGTCTCATGTCAAAGATGCAAAACGAATCGGAATCAGCGCTGCAGGAGATGTTGACGAGAAAAATCTGATATTGAAAAAATCCCCGAATTCAAGGATAAAAGGAGGCATAACATTTGGAAAAATCCTGAAACAGAAAGGATATGATATTGTCATGTGCAATGACCTGAAGGCAGCATCGCAGGGGATTGCAAGATACGGAGAAGGAAAACATTACGAAAATGTGCTGGTTGCGACATACTCGTCTGGATTTAACTGTGCTGTCTGCAGAAATAAAATAAATATAACAACCTCGGAACTCGGACACATGATTTATGAGCCGGACAGTCATTTATTCTGCGGCTGCGGAGGCACAGGGCATCTTGAAATATTTGTCAGCGGAAACGGCGCCGCTTCCATGGCAAAGCAATATTTCCTAATTACAAAGCAAAGGGACCATCCTATCCTGAAATTATCCTTAGGAGCATACAATAAAACCATCAGGAAAAAATATAATTTAGGAGACCTTCAAAACCCTGATGTTTTTGCGGTAATAGTTGCATCCATCGGCTCAAAGCAGATATATCAGGCATACAGAAAATATCCCAAAGACGAGCCGCAAAAACACATAAGAAACACGCAGGTAGAAGCAATAGCTGATTCTTTTGGTCGGATGGTCGGAGTTTTTAATCCTATTGATATAATGGTCTTGATGGGGAGTCAGACAAAAGACAAAGACCTGCTGTTTGACCCTGCAATAAAATTGTACGCCAAATCAAATGACCAGTATCAACTTGGCACTCTTGCCAAACCTAAAATCGCAGTTACAAAACTCGAAGATATTGGTCTTATCGGGGCAGTAGGGCATTTTATAAGCAAAAAAGCACTATAATAAAAAGAGAATATATCACTGCACAAAAGTAATCGTGAATGTTTCCTTGTGATTGTCACTACTTTCAGGATTTTGTTCTTGTTTTCTTGCAGTTTGTGCAACAACAGCAAAATGCAAGTATTTTGGCTGATATAATTGAATAATAGTTGTTAAAGCGGACTCGGTTTTATATGAAACTCAACCAATAGCATATAAGATTTCATTCTGAATCATTTCATTCTAGTTTTAAACAAGCGTTTGGAAAAGTTACAAAAGTTATAGATGATGCAGTGTATGCGCAGGTATTATGCAGAATTATCTATAATAACCGGCGAAAACTGAATTATTTTGGTATGATATTGGTTTGAATTTGTACGCAAAGCCAAAAAAAAAGAAAAATATATAAAGTCCAACGTCTAATAATTTTATGTCTTACAAAATAAATGAAAACGTTCTGTTGGCAATATTGGTCATGGTATTGGTTTTGAATTTTTTAATGTATGCCAAATCAATATACGTTACAAATGTAGGAGATACTCTGGAATATGCCCTGTTGTTTTTGATATTCGCAACATTGGTAGTTCAAAGTATTGTTCTATTAAGAATTGCCGATAATAAATAAACGTGCCCTCTGCTAATTGCAGGAGAATCCAACAGAAACCGTAAAGGATTGACTAAATAAATTTGTGATACAGTTGATGTATTATTAATTTATCAGAATGTTTTCTTCTTTTATTGTGTTTAATACAATAATTGTTTCTGTTCTTTCGATAAAATCATAGGTCTGGATTTTTTTCAGGAAATTGTCCATAGACTTCCTGTTCCTGAACTTTGCGATGATAATTGTATCAAAATTGCCGGTAACATCGTATAGAGCAGATACATTCGGCTCTTTGGCAATCTTTTTTTCTACTTTAAACAAGTTGCCTTTTGATATTCTTAATTTTATAATTACTTCAACATCGTAGCCAAGTTTTTGATAATCCAGCTGAACTGTGCGGTTTTTGATTATTTTTTCATCTTCTAATTTTTTTATTCTATTTAATATTGTGACTGTAGACAGTCCTGTTTTTTTGGCAATCCTGCGGCAGGACAATCCTGCATTTTCGAGAAGCATATTTAGTATTTTCCTGTCTGTTTTGTCTATTGTCTTGTCCTTTTCCATAGCAAACAAATATTAACTTTTCTTAACGTTTGTTATATATCTACTTTACAAATGTTTAAATATGTATGTTTTTTATTTTCAAATGTTTGGTAAATTAACATGTATATTAATATGCTATAAACTCCATAATATAATAAGAACGTGAATAAAATGGAAGAAATCTTAGAAAAAATAAAGAAAGACAATGTGAAATTTATACAACTGCAATTCAGCGATATTTTGGGTATTGCAAAAAGCCTGACCATTCCAGTCAAGCGCCTGCCTGATGCATTAAATAACGGGACGTGGTTTGACGGCTCTTCAATCGAGGGATTTACAAGGATATGTGAAAGCGACATGTATCTTGTTCCGGATATCGATACCTATTCTGTCATCCCATGGTTGAACTCTGAGGACGGCAATACTGCTCGATTCATCTGCAATATTTATACTCCGGATGGGATGCTCTTCAAGGGGGATCCAAGATGCATTCTTAAGAGAGTGATTGCGGAGGCGAAAAAAATGGGTTTTGTCTACAACACAGGACCGGAACTGGAGTTTTTTTTATTCAAAAAGGAAAATGGCATAAGGGCATTGCCTCATGACAAAGGAGGGTATTTTGACCTGACAACAGACCAGGCATACAATGTCCGGAGGGATATGACAGTTGCGCTTGAGAAATTCGGGATAGATATTGAAACATCTCATCACGAGGTTGCGCTGGGACAGCACGAGATTTCATTTAAGTACAACGATGCGCTGAAGACAGCGGACAATGCAGTTACTTTCAAATATGTGCTTAAGGCAATAGCCCAGCAAAATGATCTGTATGCGACATTTATGCCAAAGCCTATTGCTGGTATCAACGGTTCAGGAATGCATGTTCACCAGAGCTTATTTGACATAAAAACAGGCAAAAATGCATTTTATGATGAAGATGACAAATACCACTTGTCTAAAACTGCATATAATTTTATTGCAGGACAACTTGCTCATATCAAGGCAATGTCGGCAATACTTTCGCCTACGGTAAATTCCTATAAAAGGCTGATTCCGGGATACGAGGCTCCTGTCTACATTTGCTGGGGGAGAATAAACAGGTCTGCGCTTATCCGGATACCCAGTTATGCTAAAGGGAAGCATAATTCTACAAGGGCTGAACTCAGATGCCCTGACCCGAGCAGCAATATTTACCTGACATTTGCTGTGATGCTTGCGGCAGGTCTGGATGGAATCAAAAGAAATCTTGCTGCGCCAAAGCCTGTTGAAGAAAATCTATATAAATTAAATGATGCAGAGTTGAAAGTAGATACTCTTCCAAAATCACTGGAAGAGGCACTATGTGAATTGAAAAAAGACAAACTAATTAAGGATGCGCTGGGAAAACACACCTATGAAAAATTTCTGGAGGCAAAAACAGAAGAATGCAATGAATACAACCTACAGGTCAGCAAGTGGGAACTGGACAGGTATCTGGAGGTTTATTAAGCCTTATTTTTCTATTTTGGCTTTGATGTATCTTTCTTGTAGACAATTGTGCGGTAAGGATAAGGTATCTCCAATCCTTCTTTACAAAATCGTTTTTTTATTGACTCAAGCAATTTATAGCCTATTCGTGTGGCAGTAGGTCTGTCTGGTGTTCAGAACAATGCTCTTAGTGGTACGCCACTGTCCTGGAGTTTTCTTATTCAGACTACAGGAAGTTCGGGCGCACTTATGTCTTTTGAGTTCTCTATTTTCAGGACATCAGGATGTTTTTTATTTCTTCCAGGATTATTTTGCGCGCAAGGTCAATGTCTGAGTCATAGCTGATTGAAATATCAATGTATTTCAGCCCAACTTTGACAGTTTGATACCAAACAAGGCAGGAAAACCTATTTGACAGTTTGCAAAAAACAGGATTTTTCAATAGAATTTATGCAATGATTACTCGTTATTGACCACAAATCCTCTTTTTGGAAGCTAAAATTCGATAAAAAAACATATTTTGATTGATTTTTGTTGAAAATACCCCCAACTGTCAAATTCATTATGCTAATTTTGGTATATAAGTATAAGGGTGTGGTTCTAAAAAGTGCATTTTGACAGAATTTTCATGGCTCTTAGGACTACACACAAACTGTCAAATTCC
>QMVB01000034.1 GCA_003660905.1 Candidatus Nanohalarchaeota archaeon
AGCGGAGTTGTAGTTAAAAACAAGCAATTATCACATAAATTCTATTGAAAAATCCTGTTTTTTGCAAACTGTCAAATAGGCTTTCCTGTCTTTTTTGGCGTCAAACTGTCAAAGTTGGGATAAATGACAAAACTGCAAAAAATTCAGAAGGAATGCTTTATGTTCTAAAGAAACAGACATACACTATGCTTTCATTGTATGAAAAAGATTACAAGGAAGTTATCCCAAAAAACACTTGTTTAATTCTAGACAATCTTGCAAAAGGATCTTTAGACAGTATGTATTTTGGTCTAATTGACAAAAAGAATATATTGGGCAAGGCTGTAATCGAATAGAGTTACATAACAATAACTTCAGCTAATTCTTTGCTGCTGTTGAGCAGGTGCCCTGTTTTATTTTTCACGATCGTAAATACTGCGCCTGTCAATGTGCAGAACGACAGAGCCAAAATCCGGTTTATTTCCTGCTGGAAATCTATTTTTTCGACAGAATCATCATCTCTTGCTCTTGTATCGTCTTTCATTCTTCTTTCGTAGATTTCTTTTGCGCTGGATTCAACCAGAATAATCTGAGAGGGAGCAATTTTTTTGAGTATGTTTTCCGGCATCCCTATCAAATATCCTTTTGGGGTCTTGATGGAGCAGTGCGTATCCACTATAACATTCTCTTTTTTAGCCATTTCAGCAATTTTTTGCGCGGTCTGTTTTTGGATATCAGACTGTACTTTGTCGCTCAATTTTCTCATTTCATCTCTGGTTTTTACCTTTTTTTGTTTCATGAGAATTTCAAACATAAGGGTCCCAAAAGTTACAACAGAGTATTTTTCCTTCAGCTTTTTTACTGCAAGCTCCATCACACTCGTCTTTCCGCATCCTGGAACCCCCATCAGAATAATCGTTTTCATTTTACTTTTGTTCTGTAATCTTTATGCAGTCAACAGGGCAAGAGTCCTTTGCTTCCTGATTGCAGGAGATATCATCAACTTCTTTGTTTTTTATTCGGGCTTTTCCATTATCATCCATTTCCCAGTTATCCGGGCAAACAGATACGCATGCGCCGCAGCCTATGCATACATTCAAATCATGCTCTATTTTATATTTGCTCATGTAAATCACTTTTTAGTTTAATTATTATAGACCTAAAATTATTTAATGTTTTTCCTTTTGTTTTATTGGTAAAGTAAATAAAATAGTACTTCCCTTTCCAGATCCTCTGCTTTTTGCCCATATTTTTCCGTTATGGGATTCGATGATTCTTTTGCTTATCGACATTCCAAGCCCGCAAGATAAATCATGCCTGCTTGGATCACCACGGTAAAACTCAACGAACATGTTTCGGACAACATTTGGTTCCATGCCCATTCCCTGATCTGTTATTTTAATTGTAATATGCTTTTTATACACATCAGCATCAAATGTCAGTGCCCCTCCATTGGGGGAGTATTTGACTGTGTTGGAGCATATGTTCTGGATGACTTCCATGATTTTTGTTTCATCGCAGGAGACAAGTGGCAGCTTTTTTATATAATTTACTATCGTTATGTTCTTTTTCTTGTATTCAATGGCGTTTGCTTCAATAAATTCATCTATCAGTTTTTTGATATCTATTTGCTGGAATTTTAATACAACAGTATGCGTATCGAAGCGAGCCATATTCAATGTGTTCAGGACAAGATTTTTCATATACCTTATATTTTCATTGCATATACGGATATATTTTTTGTGTTTTTCGTCCTTTATCTCCACTTCCAAGATAGAAAACAGCGTTGTTAAAGGAGTCAATGGAGTTCTCAAATCGTGGCTTAGGCGGATTATAAAGTCGTTTTTTTCTTTCAAAAGCAGTTCAACTTTTTCCTTTTCATGCCTTAAGCTTCTTGTCCTTTCTTCAACTTTTAGCCTCAAAATGCTGTTGAATTTTTTCAGTTGCTTTTGGGCATCAACAAGCTGCCTGTTTGCAATTTCATACATTCCTGTTTTTTCTTCCGCTTCCTGGGTTCTGTATCCAAGTTCCACTGTCTGCATTTCAAGTTCACTTTCTTTTTGGTTAAGCTTTTTATTTGTTTTCCCTAAATCTATTAGGATATGCATCATCGCCTTTGTTGTCCTTTCTTCATTAGCTACTTTATTTTTGAGTTCCTTTGTTTTTTCATCCACCTGCTTTTCGAGGGTGTCGGCATAGTTTTGCAGTTTTTCTTTTGAAGATATCAATTCTCTCATAACTCCATTGAATGAATTGGCTAAATCCTCTATTTCATCGTTTGTGTTGATTTTTATTGTTTTTTTCAGTTCCCCCCTTGCAACTCTCTCCATTTCTTTAACGGGGCGTATAATTCTCCGGGAAAGAAGCAGTCCTGCAATTACTGCCGCAATCAAGACAAGGAGATTTGCAAGCAATATATTTCTTTTTCCGGTGTTGTATGTTCTGTTGATTTTTTCTTCTATATGTTTAATTTTTTCCAAGTGCAGTGAATTGTATTCATTTAAGAGAAAGATTAATTGTTTTTGCTTTGTTATTATTTCATCTCTTTTTTCATCCAGAATTCTTTCTTCTTCGCCCTGATTTTTCATATCGATTGCATTTATGCACAGGTTTATTATTTCATTTACATCTCTTCTGATGATTGCGGCTTTTTCATCTGACCCTTTTGGTCTTAGGTAGATATCAATATCAATTTTTATGTTCATGATAATTTTTTCAAAATCAGACAGAGATTGCGTTTCATTGTGTTTTAAAAAGTCGCAGGTGTGGAGTGTCAGCAACAGGATGTTTAATTCAATATTTTTCAGACTAATTGTTTCCGGGACAATGAGTTTATTCATGTTCCAAACATCTTTTTCTAATGTGTCGTATGTGTTTATTGTTGAGACAGCAATAATGCTCATCAGCAGGCTGAAAAAAAGAAACGCACTTATTATCTTATTTTCCAGACCGAAAAAACTGGATTTTATATTCATATTTTATTTTTTCCCTTTAGTTTCTTTAACGATGCAAGTTCTTTTTCTAATTCTATCATTTTCAGTTCCCTCTCAACTACTGCCTCTTTGAATAGCTCAAGGTCATCCACTTTTTTCTTTAATTGCTCTTCTGTTTCTTTCCTTTTTGTGATGTCTCTTGCAATTCCGATAGAATACATTACTTCTCCTTTATTGTCCTTTACAATGAGTATTGAAATGTCAATATCTACAAGATTTCCGTTTTTTTGGAGAATTTTTGTTTCATAATGGGATTTGAGTGTTTTTTTTATTATTTTTTCTGCTCTTATTTTTTCCAACTCCTCTTTTGGATAGATGCTAGATACAGGCATCCCACACATCTCTTCGCTTGTTCTGCCATAAAGTTTCTGGGCAAATTCATTTACGGCTACAACAAATCCCTTGCTATCCACCACAGTTATTGCTGCAGGCAATTTTTCAAATATAGTCCATAGCAAATCATAGGAAAGCAGACAAAAATTTTTAGGTTTTTCTTTTTTCATATAGTTTAGTATCCATTACATTAAAATAGTTTATTGATATTTTATGATAATATGAAGATAATATCTTTGATTTCAGGTGAATTTGACTCACCGGTCGCAAGCTATCTGATGCTCAGGCAGGACCACGAACTCGAGTTCATTCATTTTGATTCCCGGCCATTCAATGATAAAATGCCTCTTGTAAAATCAAAAAGGGCTATTGTTGCTCTTAAAAGGAAATTTGGAATGAAAACCAAATTTGTTTTAAATATAGTGCCTCATGATAAATTGCTGACTGCTTTTATGGACAAATGCAATATCAAAAACATCTATATTTTATGGAGAAGGGCGATGATGCGCTGCGCCCAAAAACTGGCGAAAAAGAACCATGCAGATGCCCTCCTCACAGGAGACTGTCTCGGGCAGGTCGCAAGCCAGACTCTTGACAATCTTAGTACAATAAACAAGAGCGTTTCAATTCCTGTGATAAGACCGCTTATAGGGGCAAATAAGGCAGATATCATTACTATGTCAAGAAAAATAGGGACGCACGACATTGCAATTTTGCCGAGCGTATGCTGCAGTGTTTCTCCAAAGCACCCGACAACCCATTCTGTTTTGAGTATGATTGAGATAGAGGAAGCGAAAGTAAACATTGATGAACTCGAAGATAAGAGTTTGTCAAGAAAAGAGAAATTCCTTTTATAATCCACTAAAAAATACGGGAAGTGATTTAATCCGTTCAACCCGTTGGATAAAATAAGTCATGCAATATCCAACAGGGCAGGGATTTCCACGAGATTTTATTTTTATTTATCGTAAATAAAGTATGTCTTGCGTCAGGAAATTTAGTTACAGCATAAAGAAGTTTGCACTGTATTGCGGCACAAAAGTAATCTAAGTATGCGGCGCGATATAATATCAAACGCAATTATATTACCTATTATGCTAATTGCGTCTTCGAATATATTTGCCTGCAATTTTTGAATTTCACTCGCAGTCAAATATATCAGCAGAACACGTTTATGTGTTATACTATAAATAACTAAAATATAATTGCAAAATTATTTTCCTGTCTTGTGATAATCGCTGCCGTTAGATAATTACTCGTAATTTAACATCTAACGAAGTCAACTCCGTTAGATATCGTATTAAGAGCATTTATCTAACGAGGTAAACAAGAATCTTGTGGATTTCAACAATTCTCTGTCTCCCGTGGATTGATTTAGTTTTTTAAGCTTAAAGAATATCGTAATTATATGAATTCAGATGAAATCTCAGGGATTGTGTTTGATTGCGACTATATTGTAGAAGGCAATAAGCCTCTTGTCCGGGTGTTTGTAAAAGATGCAAAAACAAAGCAGAACATTGTTTTGCATGACAGCAGTTTTTGCCCCTACTTTTATGTAGTCCCTTATTTATACCTTACAGATGAGCAGGCTTTTCTGCTGAAAAAGAAGATTGAATTATTTGAGCATGATGATATTTCAGGAACCCTGAAGGTAAAATCTGTAAAAGAGGAAGAAAAGACGATGGGGCTTCAAAAAAGAAGGGTGTTCCGGGTAGAATGCTTTATTCCAAAGGAAGTGCCTCTTCTAAAGGCGCACCTTGAAAAAGAGGAAGAGATAGAGGGGTTCAGGGAATACGACATCCTGTTCTATAAAAGGTATTTAATCGACAGGAATATTGAGTTGTTCAGGCAGATGCATTTTAAAGTGCATCATGAGAAAAAAACAGGCAGGTTTTTTGTTGATTCGATTAAAGCAGACAAGAATAGTCCGTTGGTTGATTTTTCTTTATTTCGATGGCTTGCCTTTGATCTGGAGACAATAGAGGAAAGCGGAAAAACAAAGATAATATTTGCAAGCATTGTGGACAGCAGTGGATGCAAAACCGTAATTACCTGCTATAGGAACGGTTATGAGCACGCAGTAGTTGTAGAGGATGAGAAATCCATTATAGAGAAAATGGGAGAAATTATAAAAAAGCAGAATCCTGATTTCATTTTGACATACAATGGAGACAATTTTGATTTTAATGTATTGGAAGATAGGGCAAAGACATTTGGGATAAAGCTCCAGTGGAGCAGCATAGGTGAAAATTTCACTTATTTTTCAAAAGGGGCAAGAAAAAAAGCCCAGTGCTTTGGTCTCGTCCATATTGATATTTACAAGTTTGTTTTTTCAATTATGAGGGGAACAATAAAATCAGAGACCCTTAAATTGAACAATATAGCAAAAGAGCTTCTGGGAGATGAAAAAAAAGATGTTTCTTATAGCGATATAAGCCATGCGTGGAGGACCAAGACAAATCTTTCTAAAATTGCAGATTACTGCGTCCATGATTCTGTTTTAACTCTTAAGCTGGGAGAGCATATTTTTGCAAATTTATCTTCTCTGTCCAATCTGGTCTGCCAGCTGCCTTTTGATACATGCAGGGCAAGCTATGGAACTCTTGTAGAAGCTTTTGCAATCAGGAAGGCGCATGAAAAAAACATAATTGTGCCAAACAAGCCGTCGAATGAAGAGATGGTCAAAAGAAAGCAAAAAGGAATGTTCAAGGGAGCATTTGTGTACAGTCCAAAAGTAGGGCTGAAAAAAAATATTGCGTTGTTTGACTTTCGTTCATTGTATCCGAGCATCATAATAACGCATAATATTGATATAGATACCATCAACTGCAAGTGCTGTCTAAAAACCGCAAAAAAAAAAAACAAGGTTCCGGATTATGATTTTTATTTTTGCCAAAAGCAAAAGGGATTTATTCCATCTATTTTAGAGGAGATTATTTTTTTGCGCGTGAAAATCAAGAAAATTATAAAAGAAACCAGAGATACTAAAATGCTCAAAAAACTTGATGCCCAGCAATATGCCCTGAAGATTGTTGCAAATGCGTTTTATGGATATATGGGTTTTGCAGGCTCCCGTTTTTATGACTACAGGGCTGCGGTGTCGACCACAAGCTTTGGCAGGCATTACATACACAAGGTTATTGAAGAAGCAAAAGAAGAAGGGTTCAGGGTAGTTTACGGAGATACAGATTCTGTGTTTCTGTCCCTGCCGAAAAAAAACATGAAAAAGATAAATAAGTTTTTGGACCATATAAACAACAGCCTTCCCGGAATTATGGATCTGGAATACGAGGGATTTTTTACAAAAGGACTGTTTGCCCAGAAGAAACACGGCGAGGGGGGCGCTAAGAAAAGATATGCTCTTGTTGATGAGAACGGCAATATCATAATCAAGGGATTTGAAAAAGTCAGGCGCGACTGGTCTGTTCTGGCAAGACAGACACAGGAAAAAGTATTGGAATTGCTTTTGAGTGATAAAACAGAGGAAGCAAAAAATTATGTCCGCGATGTTATTGATAAACTGAAGACTAAAAAAGTGCCAATTGAAGAACTGGTCATAAATACAAACCTGAAGAAAAGCATTTCTTCATATGAGCAGATGGCGCCTCATGTAATGGCAGTTAAAAAAGCAATTGCGCGCGGGATGAAATTTAAGGGAGGTCAGAATATTGCATATGTTGTGACTGCAAAGGGAAAATCAATATCAGACAAGGCTCAGTTGGCGGAATTTGCAAATGATTATGATTCTCAATATTACATAAACAACCAGATTATTCCTGTAGTCAGCAGGATATTTGAAGCTGTTGGTGTTCAGGAATTGTCTTTGACAGATAATTCAAAGCAGAAAAACATATTTGAGTATTAAGTAAGTATTAAAATATTCTTTCCACAACAGGCACAACCTGTTTTTTCCGCGACAGAACGCCTTTAAGATTGCCAACAACATTATTCTTTATCGGCTTTCCAAAGGCAGATGCTATTTTTTCTTTTGTCTCTGCATTTTCCCCTACAATAAGCAAATCGCTGTATTCTTCATTAATGCTCGTCACCATCAGTATAAATATCTCGAGCGGAGTGTCTTTAATATGCTTCTTCATTGCATCAAGGAGTTCTTCTTTTCTTTTCATTATCTTTTCAAGAGTAAATAATTCAATCTGTCCTATTGTCCCTTTTATACTGCCAAAATCATATTCCTTAAGATCATTGTTGATAATTTCCTCTGCGGTCTTCTTTTCAATCCTTGCTTTTGCAGCAAACATCTCAAAAGCATAACTCTTCATGTCGTCAATGCCTGCTATTTTTTCAAGCTCTTCTGCTGCAATTTTGTCTTTTTCTGTGGTTGTTGGGGATTTGAACAAAAGCGTGTCTGAAATAATTGAAGAAAACATCAACCCGGCAATATACTTTGGAATTTGGATATTCTTCTTTTTGAAAATATCGAGTATTATCGGCGCTGTGCATCCAATCGGTTCGGTGATAAAAAAGATCGGTTTCCCTAGGGAGAAATTTACATTGTGGTGATCAATCACTTCCAGCACATCTGCATTTTCAATGTTGTATGGACTCTGGGCTTTTTCATTATGGTCGACAAGGATTAATTTTTTGCCCTTTCCATCTTCTACAAGGTGAGGAAGAACCATAAAGTTGAAATATTTGAAGATGAAATGCGTTTCGGAATTTATTTTCCCCTGTCTTGCAGCAATGTATTTGTCAGTATTTTCTGACTTGTTCTTTAAGTAGGCATAGGCAACCGCGCTGCATATTGAGTCAGTGTCTGGGTTTTTATGCCCGACAATGTATATTTTTTCTTCTTCCATGAATATAAAATCATTGAAGATTTTAAAAATATATCTTTGTCTAATTTTCTATAGAAACTCGCATTCCAAAACCTATTGGGTAACCGGAGATAATACATTCTGGCAGTATGATTGAAGTTCTGCACCAGAAAATGAAAATTGGAGATGAAATAAAAATATTCGAGAAAGCGAGGTGTTCTTCCAGTGCAAGAATTATGATTGTCGAAAATAACAGTATGCTTATAATAAAAGAATGCCGCATAGAGCTTGAAAAATAGGATTTTCGCCTTCTGAGAGGAAAGGTTTTCGACACTCTTGAAGGACACAAATCTGTTCTTGAATCTAAGGAAAATATGCTAAATTACACTGCCATAGCTGCAAAAAAAGAATCTGGAATAAACAGGTCTTGTCGCAGAAAATACAGTGTATTTTTGGACATCAGGCACGGACGGACCGACATTTGAATGGGATAGGTTTTACTTTATTGTGGATATGTTCTAGAAAAGCAAAAACGGGCAAATGCTTGGTATGGCGAAAACATAACATACATGTAGATGAATTTCGAAGAAGTCAGGAAAATGTACATAGATGGTGTTATAAGAGAAGACAGGACTGTTGCCAAGTTTTAAGGTTTGTTTCTCGATATATTTAAAAAGATGAATCAAATAATACTATCAGCGAGGTGGAGCAGTTTGGAGTGCTCGCTGGGCTCATAACCCAGAGGTCGTAAGTTCGAGTCTTACCTTCGCTATATTCTTTTTATGGTATAATGGTTATGTTTCAAATAGAAGTGAGACACTTTAACCTAAGTTTGACATTTACTAAATTTTTATTTTTTCACAATATTTTAGATAAAGAATTTGACAGTTAGGTACCCTTCTAATTCTTTAAAATTCAGCCATTTTAGAGCGTATTGTGCTAA
>QMVB01000035.1 GCA_003660905.1 Candidatus Nanohalarchaeota archaeon
GAAGGACAGATAGGACCGGATGATTTTTATTCTGTTCCCTGTGTGGTTCCGTTGAGTTTGTTTTTAGAAAGACTGCACAACAGGCAGATGACCAAATTATCCTGCCATCCCGCATGCGGTTCTGCAACATACATTTATGCAGAAGACGGGAAAATAATCCCGATAACAAGATTTGTTGATGTTGATGGCTTTTTTGATTTAATAAGGCAGATAAATGAAGATGGAGAAAAAAATCACAGTGTCTGGAAAGCAAAAGCAATGAATAAAATTGCAAAAGGAATTCCAGGATTGATTAATAAAGAAAAAATGCCGGAATCAATAAATATAGCCGAACTTGTGATTAGTTTTTTGAAAGGAAATATCAAAGCAGAAGAAGAATTTGCTAAAAAATCAATGCTAATTGGCGCCATGCATTTTATGGACAGGTATAATTTCGACTGCCAGAGAGTCCAGAGGTGCATTATTCATTATTCCACACCAGATGACAGGATAATTCCTTTTTGCTCATATAATGCTATTCACAGGCCGATTGTAGAAAAAAAATTCAGCAAAGATTTATAATACTATCGGCAATAGATATATCGGTGAGCGATATAATAATATGATAAAAGGATTTTTCAAGATAATAATACTAAAAAAACTAAACGAAAGAGACAGAAGCGGTTATGACCTGATTAAGGAAATAGAATCTCTTTTTGAAAAAAAGCCGTCCGCCGGCTCAATTTATCCTATGCTTAAGGATTTGTTAGGCAAGGAGATGATAACATGCAAAGAAGAAGACCGCAGGAAAATATACAGCATAACAAAAAAAGGAAAAGAAACATTTGAGAGATTGCTAAAAGAAAAAGAAGAGATGATAGTAAAGCATATTGGTCTTGTCCGGATTCTAAAAGATATAACCGGGGAGGATATTGAGCACAATAAAGAGCTTTTTGAAAACGTAAAATTCAAGGAGGAACTATTTCTTAAAAATATAAGCGTCTGGATGTCTCTGAAAAAGACAATAGAGGAAACAATACTGGACAAAAATGAAGAAAGGCAAAAGAGAGCAGTAGCATTGATTGAAAACGCAACAAGTCAATTAAAAAATATTTATAAAAAAAGGGAAGAATAATGGGTTTTTTAGAAAAGTGTCTGGAAAAGATAGCAATTTGGCAGAAAAAATATACTGTTGGTCTTTTTGTGCTGATTGTTTTGTTTACTCTTTTTGTTGGGGTTGGAATAAAAGATATTTCTCTTCAGACAGATGTTTCAAAGGAAATGCCGCAGGATTTGCCTGTTTTCCAGCTGAACAATAAAATTACAGATATTTTCGGTGGGCAGGACACAATTATTCTGCTGATAGAGCTGGATGATTCAGGAGATATAAAAAATACAATAAAAGACATAAGAGATCCGTATATAATCCAGTCCTTGATTTACCTGGAAACAGTGCTTAATTCAGAAAGTGAAGTGGAGAGTGTAAATTCAGCTGCAAGATATTTTAGAAGCCCGTTTTATACAATTGAGCAGGTGAAAGCTATAATTGAAGCAAACCCAAAATCAAAGGCATTTTTTAGTGAAGATTACAAGTCAACTTTGGTTTTTGTTAAAGCAGATGTCGGCAAGGGAGAAGAAAAAATAATTAAATTAGCAAAATTAATTCAAAAAGATATTGATGCTGTGCCGATTCCAACAGGGATAAAAGTTTCAATAACAGGAAATCCGCCTATGCGTGTTGTTATCATGCAATTGCTGAGCCATGATGCCGCATACACTCTTTTTATCGCGGCAATTATCATTTTGTTTTTGCTTATATTTATGCAAAAATCAATTACAAAAGGATTGCTTGTTTTTATGCCATTGATGCTGGGGCTTATCTGGACTATCGGATCTATGGGCTGGATGAAAATGCCTTTGTCTATTGCAACTGTAGGCATAGGAGCAATGATTCTGGGATTGGGCGTTGAATACGGTGTTTTTATGGTTAGCAGATACAAAGAAGAAAGAGAAAAAGGAATGAGCCAGAAAGATTCTCTTAAAACAGCAGTTCCCGGGGTTGGCTCTGCAATTCTCGGTTCCGGTCTGACTACAATAATTGGCTTTATTGCCCTGACTGTTTCAACAATGCCTATGATGCAGAAACTAGGATTAAGCCTGGCTTTAGGAATTATATTTTGCCTGATTGCCGCTGTATTTGCGGCGCCGGTAATAATTTTGATGGAAGAGGATTTTGAGTACTGGCATACGCATCGCAAGTACAGGGAATTATCTGTTAAAAAACAAAAACATGAGAGGATGATACGATGATGAGTTTAAAGAAATTAATTGACAAATATTCTTCTTTTGTATCTAAAAATACATATTTTATAATTTTCATGGTTTTGATTATTACTGTCTTTGCTTTTTTTGAAGCGCAGACCATGCAGACAAAAAGCATGGACTACAAAGATATGCTTCCTGATGATATTGAGGTGATCCAGACGATGGACTTGATAAAAAACCAGTTTGGAGGAACAGATTCTGTGATGATAGTGATTGAAATTGATCCGGAATACAAAGGCTCCAATGAAATCAGAGATATCCGGGAGCCGGAGGTTATAAGATATATTTATCTTCTCGGGGAAAGCGCAAGGCATATTGATGATGTAACCGGTGTTTCAAGCAGCGCAGAAATTTTAAAGAATATGAACAATGATCATCTTCCGAAAACAAAAAATAAAGTCATTGATTTATCTAAGGACAGTGCTTTAATAGGCAGATATATAAGCGAAGATTATGCCCTTTCAACAATAAGAATAAATCTCCGGGAGGATTTTGACGAAGACCAAATATTGGTGGATTTGACAGATCTAATCAATGAAATTCCAAAACCATCCAGCTTAAAGGTGAGTTTGGCAGGACAGGATATCGCAATGCCAATTATAAAAGAGCAACTAAAGCCGGATATGAAAAAAACATCAACTTTTTCATTGATAGGAATCATCATTGTGCTTTTGCTGTTGTTCCGGTCGGTAAAGCATGGATTAATACCTCTTGCAACTATTGGAATAGGGATATTGTGGACATTTGGGTTTATTGCATTTATCGGAATGGGCATAAATTCTGCTACATCAGGAGTTATATCAATGATTATGGGAATCGGCATTGATTTTGGAATCCAGACAATTACGCGATTCAGGCAGGAACTGACAAGATACAATAAGCATCAGGCGATGGCAATTACATTAGATGCTGTATTTATGCCGATGGCAACAACAACCCTTGCGGCTTTGATTGGATTCAAGGCAATGTCGCTGGGGGAACTTACTATGATGGGAGAAATGGGAACTATAATGAGTTATGGAATTGCAGCATGCTTTTTGGCTGCAATAACATTTCTCCCGGCTATTTTGATTATAACGCAAAAAGGTGAATAAAATGAGAACAAAAAATATAACAATGATAATAATGACGGCAATAATATGCTCTGTTTTGTGGGCAACAACAATATCTGCGGATACTGCCTATGATTATGGCATAACAAAAGCAACTCTGCTCAATCAGGAGCCTGATCCCGCAGAACAGGGAGACTATGTGGAAGTCCGGTTCAAAATAGAAAAGCCCGGGAGCGAACTGTTAGAAAATGTAGAATATTTTCTGGATGTTCAATATCCTTTTTCCTTTGATGCGAGCGATAAAGCTCTGAAAAAAATAGGATCGTGGTCAGGTCAGTCAGATGAAGATGAATTTTACACTCTGTATTATAAATTGAAAGTTGACCAAAATGCTCTTGAAGGCAATTATAAAGTAAATCTAAAGACAAAAAACTCTTTGACAGGCGGCAACTGGATAAGCAAAGAATATGAATTAAGAGTTGGCAAAAAAACAGAGGTTGCATTTGTTTTAGGGGCTTTAATCACAAAACCAACGAGCCTTACAGCAGATACAGATGAAGCGGAATTTCAGGTGGCAATAGAAAATATAGGAAATGAAAATGCACAGAATGTAATGACGGAACTTCAACTGCCCGATGGATTTAGTTCAAGCTACAGTTATTCAGATACCGCAAATTTGGGAACGATTGAAGCAGACGGAAGCAGTACAGCAACTTATTACATAGATGTAGATAAATATGTTGCAGTTGGGATGCACCGTGCAAATTTAACGATAAAATACAAGGAAGCAGACGATGACAATAATGTTTACCTGACAAAAATAATTCCTCTCGATATTTCTGTGAAAGGAAAACCGCAGTTTGAAATTGTTGGCACTTCTTTTAATCTGGATAAAATAACAGCGGGTTCGCAGGTGTTTCTGAAATTGAATGTAAAAAATACAGGGCAAAAAGAAGCGGATTCTGTTTCAATCCGGGCATTCAAGGAATCATCACAGCCATTTGAATTTGATGAGAAATCGGACTTTATTGGGAATCTAAAACCGCAGGATGAAGGAGAAGCTGTCCTGAAATTCAATGTCGAAAAAGAGGCAACGCCAAAAACATATATTCTGGATTTGGAAATAAGAAGCATTTATAATGACCAGGTTATTGTTGAGGAGGAAAAAGTGCAGATAAAAGTTGAGAATGGAGAAAAAAAAACATTGCCTGACAATTTTACCGGCATTATGATTATTTTGCTGGTTGTGATTGGTCTTGCGATGGCAGGAGGATATTGGGCAGGGAAGAAAAAGAGATTAAAAAGTTCTTAAGAAGCTTGCCGTAATTCTTTTCTTAAATCTTGTGATAAATCTGCAATTGTTCCTTTAAAACTAAAACAATCACCGCAATAAAGACTGCAGTATGCAAGTGAATCCTCTCACTGCAGAGCAGCGGAACTTCAAAATAGAACATTACTATAACCTTGTTTTTAGTTTGGCCCAATCACAGCAGAGCTGTGGGGATTTCTTTTAGATTAAATACCATTGATGCGCCGCATAGTAATTGAAACGCACAAAAAGAGTTGTTGTTTAGATTATAAATATGATTTTAAGAACAAGATTGCATTGAATCTAATCTTCCATGGCATTTTTGTTGCAATTCCAGCAGCCAAAAGCTTCATGCTGTTTCTTTGACCGTATGCTTTATCTGCAAATACAAGATTGTTGTGTTTCATAGAAATTTCTATGTCATAATCGTCTTCGATATTACAGTTTATTATTACCTGTCCGCTGTCTGTTATTTTTACAGCATATTCGTATGTGCATCTGCCCTTTTTTATTTTAACAATAGCATTATTGTGATTGTTCTTTTCTGCAAAATCAAGGAGTTTCTTACTGATATAAGTGTTGTTGTATTTATTCATTATCGTATCTATTGACTTATCAGATACGCATACAACAGTATTTTGGCTTCCAAATAAGGATGACCAATTAAATCCAAATGCGAATGGAATTAAGAGAGATATAGCAAAAAAGCCAGCAATCATTCTTACTGCATTTCCTTTCATAATAAAAAGAATAATCAATATTTAAAAATGTTTTGTTTTTTCCACTTAATCATAGTAACTGGATATAGCACTATCTAAATGAGACAGGGCGCCAAGCATGTTTTCAAATGCCTGGTGTGGCGTATCGTAAGGGCTGAAATATTTATGCACATCTCCATCGCCCCAGTATTTTGTGCACATATAATAAAGAAGGTCAGATGTCTGCAGGGTTCTCCATATTGCGGTAAGTTTTTCATTATTTATCGGCTTTACCTTTGCTTCTCTTTGCTTTATTTGGTCATAAACATATCTTTGCATATCATTTCCAAGCCATGCAGAGCAGTCGCGCTCCAAATCTGCCCATGAATGCGTCGATAATTCTTCAACATCAATGATGCCCCTTTGAGGGTATCTTTCAATTACTTCTGTTGGGGTTGCAAAATCCATGTGGTCATATTTTATCACTTCATATGGCAGATACTTCATGAAATTAAATATGCCTGTATCTTCCCACTGGTGCTCGCCAAATGTCTCATAATCCATGAATAAATTGATTGTTTCTCCCTGGCATTCTTTTATCCATGAGCCGAATTTGTCTGCAGTAAGGGGCCATGTTTCAGCCCACTGCGCCGAAAATCTGTATGCAATGTCATCGCTTAGTTTATAGTGGCGGAGAAGTACAGATATATGGGAGTCCTCATCCTTTAATTTATATATGTGCTCCGGGGAATAAGGAGGATTTACTAAAACCCGTTCAATGCCTTCTGCAAGTATCCCAAAATAGCCCATCTTCTCAACAGTTCTTGCAATGGCATTGTTGAACAGCAGTTCTGTATTCCTAAATACCTTTGCATCATATTTGAACAGTTCCCTTATTTTCTTGTTGTGCATCTGCACCTGCTCTCCAAATTCAGGTCTCTCTGTGTTTTTTCCCCAAAAACTTGAAAGAGAATGGTAATATGTCTCATTCAAGAATTCAACGCATCCTGTTTTTGAAAGCTCACGAAATGAATCTATTACATCATCCATGCCGAACATCTCGAGCTGGTCTAAAAATATACCGGAAACAGAGTAGCTTATCTTGAATTTTTTTGTATCTTTTTTATACAGGTCAATCTGGTCCAGCATTGTCCTGTTGGCAGGCATGTAGCATTTTCCCGCCACTTTTTTCATTACCTCTTTGTTTTTTTCATCAAAAAAAATTGCCTCTTCCAGTTCTTCCACGGATTTGGATTTTTTCATGTCAGAAAAATACTTTACTCTTCTTGGCTGGTGAACCTGGAAATAGAAGCATACTGAGACCATATTTTTCTTGAAGCAAAAATATTTTAAAGCTATTAATTAGAATAGATTATGCCGAATATTTATTTTTGCAGAAACTGCCGAAAATACACCCTTGAACAAAGATGCCCGAAATGCAGGAGAAAGACAACAGATACCGAACCTCATGGATTTTGCGAGACTTCTCTTTTATAAGTATTTAAAATTTAAATGCATTTTTTATTATGTATTTTGGAAGAAAATTACAGGCAAAATTGCAATTAAATGCAATTGCATCTGCGTTTGTTATTGCCTTCGTTTTTTTGCCTGTTTTTTCGGGGATATGTAGTTTAGGCAGGCAAAACAAGGACGCTTTTGCTTCAGGCATTACTCTGCTTCAGAATTGCGCAAGTATAGGAAGTGACAGTTCCTGCAATCATCTTTTTCCCTGTTTTTCTTCTCAAGCCAATATTATCCCCTGTAGTGGAGTAATCGGAAAGTTCACGAAAGGAGGGGCTAAACAGGAATAGTCTATGGATAATAAAGAATTTGAGCAGACAAGAAAAAATCCTGCGGAGTTGAATTACAAGCAGGATTTCGCGAGAAAATCTAAAAGATTTTCTCTTGTCTCAACTGGCGTTGCAGATTTTGCCGAAAATAAAATTCCTGACACAAGACACACTTTATTTACGACAGAAAAGTTCAGGACAATGACGGTTTTGTTGGTTATAGCCCTGCTGCTATTGATACCTATGAATTCATATTCGACAAGGCAGGACATATATAATCCAGCGGATTTATATATGCAGGATTTCGCGTCTCCGTCCGGCGTTGTAGATTTTGCCGTCCCAAAAGAGAGCAATTGCACATCCCTCTTCAATTATCCCGGTCATGCGTCTTATGCTCATGCAAATCTTTGCCGAAAAGAAGAAACCGGCGCAGGAAAAAAGAAAATAACCATAAGAAGCCTTGCGCCAGTCCATATCTATAACAGTCCGACCTATGCAACTCTCCCGGAACTCCCCTTCAAACCGGAAATTTATCATATAATCAACAGCGCAAGAATGAAGATAACAAATAATCCTGCCTACAATGTAAGATACCTCGACACAAATTCAAATGGCTTATATGATAGAATTGAATGGACAATCCCTATGCTTTCAGAGCAGATTTTTGAAATAGACTTGAATATCCTTAATGTTCAAAGCTACCCGGCAGTCGGAAGGAACTGGACAGTGATGTTTAATACTACAGGAACTGCTGATTTAAGGATAAGCGCATCAAACCGCACCACATGGAGCAACACAAACGAAACAGAAGACCTGAAATTCTCAGAGGTAAGATGCGGAGAATATTCCCTGAATTATACATGGACAAATAATTCTGTTTTCATAGAAAACTACACCTGCAACGAAACAGGTTATGAAATCTCAAAGGTTTTGACTCCGGGTTGGGACGGCATGAAGTTCGTGTTCGGAACAGACATAAAATATGTGCATAATGCAGTATCAGAAGATATAATATTCGTCCACCAGACACCGGAAAACAACTCTCGCACAGCTAATAACTGGATTTACATAAACATTACCTCTAACGAAGACTTAAATCAATCAATCCTGCAATGGGGCAACTCCACAGGATATTGCAATATCTCAATGCAGAATGCTTCCAAAATAAATTGGTACGCAAACATAACAGACCTGTCCAACTGCGTCTATAACTACACGGTTTGGATCCAGGATACAGCAGGTGCATGGGCGCAGACAAAAGAGAAATTTGTTACTGTTAATGCAACTGCACCGCCTCTTACCCTCACGTACCAACCAACATTAAATGCAACTGTTATGGCAGGAAAAAAGGATGCA
>QMVB01000036.1 GCA_003660905.1 Candidatus Nanohalarchaeota archaeon
CAACAAAAAAATCACGGATGTTTCCCTGCGATAGGCACTACTTCCTGAATTTTTTTCTTGTTTCCTTGCAGTTTGTGCAACAACAAAAAAATGCAAGTAATGCGGCGTGATGTAATCTCAAACGCAATTATATTTCACATTATACAAATTGCGTCTTCGAATATATTTGCCTGTCAATTGCAGTCAAATATACAAGCAGAATACATAAATACTGCCAATATTGCTTGTATTTTTTTTACATTATTATGTGTTATGTTCTAAATTCTTGCTAAAGTTCACAGTTTAGTTGCGATATGAAAATTCTCTTCCTCAACCCATTTTATTTTTGCAATGCCAGAGGTTATTTTTCTTTGCAGTTTCACCAGTTTGGCGCAGATATGCCTTGAAAAATCAAGTGCTATAAAAAGGCGGAAAGTTTCATTGTCGGTTTCATTCATATATCCAGCAATATTGATTGTGCTTCCACTCCACAATTTCTTCCGGTCTGAAAAAAAGGTTTATCTCTTTTTCTGCTGATTCAACTGAGTCAGAAGCATGAATCAGGTTTCTTCCAACTTGCATTCCAAAATCATGCCTTATGCTTCCGGGCTGTGCTTTTTTCGGGTCTGTTTCGCCCACCATCGTTCTTATGACATCCACAGCATCCTCTCCTTCTATTCCAAATATACATACCGGACCGGAAGTTATAAAACTAATCAAACTATTGAAAAATAGCTTTTTCTTGTGCGCTTCGTAATGTCTGTGCGCTTTTTCCTTTTCAACAAAAATCATTTTCATGGCAACAATCTTTAAGCCTTTTTCTTCAAACCTGTTTAAAATTTTGCCTATAAGCCCTCTCTGGACTGCATCCGGTTTCAAAATCACAAGTGTTTTTTCAGATTCCATAATATTCTTAATTTAATAACTTAATAGTTCCTTTCTATATTGCTAAATAAAAGAAAATTATAAAAATATAGGTTTTATATTTATTTAGTTAATAAGATAAATGAGATAAATATAATATGAAATTCAAACTTTTTGCACGGCTGAAAAAAAAAGCAAGTGTTGATACAGATAAAAAGGAAGTTTCTTTCGATAGAGCTATCCCTACAGACACAAATGATTCCCCTAAGGAGGAAGGAAAATACGATACAAATATCATTAACAGGAGCACTCCTTCAGGGGATATAGAAAAGGAAATAGAGACTGATCTAAATAAGGGCATGACAGAGGGAGATATAATAAAAAACCTGAAAGAAAAAGGATATGATTATTCTCAGATTGACGCAGCAATGACAAATATAATGCAAAAGGAAGAAAAAAAACCATCAACGCATAATATCCCTGCACAGAATTTTTTCGACAACTCTGACCCGCTTTTAAACAAATCCATCCCTGACCCTAATTATAAAGAGCCTCCTTACGACAGCAGCAACCCTTATTTTATAGGAGAAGGACTCAATATCGAGGAAGTAGAGGAAATAGTAAATGAGATGCTTTATGCAAAATTGAATGAACTGTATGAATTCAAGGAAAAGACAAACAAGACGCTTGCAGACAGTTCCAAAAAAATAAAAGGGCTTTTGGACGTCAATAATGAGATAAAAAAGAGTTTTGAGTTATTCAAGAAGGGAAATGAAAATGAAATTGGAGAAATGAAGGAAAAACTTTCAGATATAGTTCCGCGCATTTTAAGCATCGAAAAGGCATTCAAAGAAATAATTCCCAACATAGTTGATGAGCAAAGAGCAATAAATGCAGAGTTTGAAAACATAAAGCAATTAGAAAAAAGCATAAAAAAAAGAGAAAAAATTTGATGTTCAACAAAAAATAAAGTGATATGAATGGAAGAAGAAAATAAACAGGAAAATACTGAAGAAATTAAAGAAGAAGAAATAGAAGGCAATGTAGAAGAAGAGTCAGAAGATACTGAAGATCAGAAATTGGAAGAAAGCAATGATTTAATATTCCCTCTGGCGCCTATTACAAGGGAAATAAGAAGGCATTCTGAAGGAAAGATGATTTCTTCTAAAGTAAAGGTTGCCACAAACATGTTTTTGAGCAGGATTCTGACGTTAATCTCAAAGGATATGGCAAATACAAGATATGCTATGATAGAGATGGATGATTTCAGGAGAGCAACCCTGCCGTACACTTTTGTAAAACAGCTCGACAAGGAAAAAGAAAGAATAATTGTCGATATGGAAAAGATGAGAATGGATTGGGAAGCCAAAATCGAGGAGTTCAAGAGGAAATTCGGTAAAGAGGAATTTGAAGTCTAAACTAAGGGTGATTAATATGGAACTTCCGGATTTTGATAAGACTGCTTATTTTACCAAAAGATCCCTAGACAACAGGGAAGGCGAAACAACAGGAGAAATTATCCTTTGGCGCATGAAAGGAGAAAAAGAATTCAAATACATTCTTGACTGTCCTTTCTGCAAAAAACACACTGAGTGCGAAAGCATAACATTTGAGAAAAAGCCATACAAGTTCAGATGTTCTTCCTGTGACAAAATAATAAGAATAGGAAAACTCAAAGACTCATTAAAAAAGAGAAGGATTACTGACAAGAAGAAGGCAGAAGAAGCAAAATAATCCACAGAAATAAGCTAGGGGTAGAAAATTAGGAGTTAGGAGCATACAAGTCTCCTGACTCCAACCCCAAAATTATACAAATAATTTTTACATGTATTTTTTCTTGAAATTCTTTACTGCAAATTCTATATCGCTTTTATTTATTGTTTTTCTTTTAGAATAGGTGCATATGTTTATTGCATCCTCTGCAATGTTGTTTGCAATACATTCGAGTTCTTCGCTGAAATGCTTTGCTGCCTCGAAGGAGACTCTCTCTGCCCCTTTGTTTCTTAAGATTCTGTCCATTGGAGCAGCCGGTATTTCTGACATAGTGTTATTTGTATGTTGATATTTAAATAATTTACTAAAAAATTAGGTGTTTATATCTCAATAATTCCAATATCTGTGCCAATGTATTTTGCTTTTCTTTTGTTTTCTAATATCTTATACTCGTTTTTTAGAGAATCTATAATCAGTATATTTCATAAGATATTTAATAATTGACTTAATACAAATCTTTTGGATATTTCCGAAGAGATGTACAGGCTGAATTACAAGATAATGCTTGTTGGAGATGGTGAAAAAATCACAGGGGTGTTGACAGAGGAGGATATTCTCAAAGCCATATTAAAATTTGGTTATTGACCAGCAAAAAGGTTGAAGATTTTATGACACCGGATCTGCTAACTCTCTGTGAGGAGAATACAATCGGCAAGGCTATAGTTGTGCTTCGCGAACATAATGTAAGCAGAATACCAATTTTAAACAAAGAAGGTAAACTGACAAGTCTTCTAGAATCAATTGACCTTATAAAGAAATTATTGACAGAAGAAAAATTCACCAAAGATGCAGGAACAGCCATCCATCCAAAATATGCTGGTAAAATAAGCGGCATATCTAAAAGCATAGACGACTCGCAAATACCAGTTAAATCATTGGCAAATCTGAATTTGTAAGCGCCAAAGAGGAGATTTTTTGATTGACAAACTACCGGAGAACATAAATTTAGGCATATCTGCGATATTTGTAATTGATGAGAGCAATTATCCTGTCGGCATAATATCGCCAAAAGATATAACCCATTTATTGCGGCATTAAAAGAAAAAGAAAAAATAGTGATACAGATATCCGGGCTTGAGGCAGTCAAAAATCTTGATGAATTTCAAAAAGAAGAGATATATGGCATAATAAAAAGAAGAATAGAAAAAATTTCAGACATATCATATATCTACAATGTAACACTGCATGCAAAGGCATATGATGAAGAAAGCAATAGAAAAAAATATGTTTTCAGGTGTAAGTTTGCAAGCCAGAGCAGGTTGATTTTTGCAAGAAATGGGGGGCTGGGGCATCCCTAGATACGATTTCAACTCTTATGAATGAGGTCGAGAGGACAACTTTGAAAAGACAGAAAAATACAAAGACCTTCAGATAAAAAGAGGGGGGAGGCAAAAGGTGAAGAAAAATCAATGT
The DNA here is from genome assembly GCA_003660905.1 of Candidatus Nanohalarchaeota archaeon. Taxonomy (GTDB): domain Archaea; phylum EX4484-52; class EX4484-52; order EX4484-52; family EX4484-52; genus EX4484-52. The sequence continues at coordinate 4,030 of QMVB01000036.1, forward strand.
GACGTATTATTGTTCATCATAATTCTCTCAAATACCTTTGCGTCCTCAATTAATTTGTCAATCTCGCAGTACTCATTTGCGCAGTGAAGAGAATCATTTGTTGTGCAGTACACAGCAACTTCCAAATCCTTTTTTCTCAATAATGAGGCAAATGTCATTCCCCCGCTTCCTTTTAGGTATGGCTCTTTGTCTTTTATCTTTTTGATTGCCTGAGTCAGGAGTTTGATGATTTGCGTATTTTTGGGTGTTGGCGGGGCGACGGGTTCGTGCATTGCAATCTCTCTTTTGATTTTTACTCCTGTTTTCTCTTCTATTGTTTTTATCATTTTATCAATTTCTTTTAGTACATATTCTGATTTTATTGACGGCAAAAGGCGGCAGTCCATGAAAAATACATCAACTCCGGGGATTGCATTTATGTTTTCTGTATTGCTTAGTTTTTTTGTGGGCTCAAATGTTGACCCTGTGCTGAACAGATTGTCTTTCGAAGAAAAAATTTTGTTTAGTTTGTCGAGTTCAACAGTAAAATAAGCTGCGGCTTTTGCTGCATTAATGCCTTTTTGCGGGCATGAACCGTGCGCTTCTTTGCCGGTAATTGTGAATTTTAGCCACAAGGGGCTTTTTTCTGCAATATTTATTCTTAATCCGTTTTGGTCGCCTGCGTCCGGGACGATTATTAAATCATTTTTTTTGAATAAATTAAAGTTGTTGAGAAGGTATTTCATCCCGTATTTGTTGCCGCATTCCTCGTCGCTTATGAAAAGGAGGTTTACGTTGAAATATGGTTTTTTGTTTTTTTCTTTCAGGGATTCGAGGGCGAGGACAGAGGCGCATAGTCCTCCGTTGTCGTCAAATACTCCTCTTGCGTACATTTTGTTTCCGGCAATCTTTAATTTAAACGGGTCTGAGTTCCATTTGTCCAAGTCATTTGCAGGAACGACATCGAGATGGGAGATAATCCACAGGTTCCGGTCGGTTTGCCCTTTATAGAATAATTTAAAGTTCGGTCTTATCTTTTCTTCTGCTCTTTCGTCAGGCGCATTATACTCTGTGATTTCCCCGGGAATTTTTTCGAGCAGGTATTTTTTGAGCCATTCTGCTTTTTTGTATTCTCCTTTTCCTCCTTTGAAGTCAGGAGACAATGGTTTGAACGAGCAGAGGTTTTCTTCTAAGTAAAGCAGTTTTTGTTTCATATAAATAAAGAACATCCGTGCTTTTAACTTTAATTATTTTAGCTTTTTGCATGTCATGCCCGGATTGTTATATCTATTTGGCTAATTGATATTGAACAAAAAGAAAAAATGAAAAACATGGAAAAACAGTTTACATTCTTACAATTGATTTTATAACAAAAAAAAATTCTTGGACCGGATGTAGATATGCTTGTAAATACTGCACGCCCTCGGATAGAGGAAAACAATATTTTTGATATTCTCCTTATTGATGTTGAGGATATTTATCTGGGTAAATACCCCACAGCTTGCTGCGAAAAGACCATTATAGTTGAGATGCTTACTAAAGATGTAACACAATTGAAACTTTATGAATGAAGATACCCTGCAGCTTGCTGCGGAGTGAGCGAAGCGAACGGTGGGAGATTCATTTACGATTAAAAAGAAAAACCAGAAGGTAATTCATGCTGTATGAAATAAATAAGTTTAAATAATTCTGATTACTATATAGCATAACACATAAATAATGCAAAAAAAATACAAGCGATATGGATAATATTTATATGTTATGCTTGTATATTCGACCGCATTTGCGAGGAGATATATTCGAAGACGCAATTATCACAACACGTAACGCAAATTGCGTTTGAGATTATATCACGCCACATACTTAAATTACTTTTGTGCCGTGATATATCATAAGAAGAACCAGAGGTTGATTAAATGCCTGAAAGAATAAAAGTATCAGAGATAATGTCTGACAAGCCCATAGCTATCAATACATACGAGACTGTCCAGAAAGCGGCGCTCATTATGCGCAAAAACAACATATCCGGGCTTATTGTCGCAAGGGGAAAATTTGCAGTGGCAATGGTGACTCTAAAAGACATTGCAATAAAGGTTGTAACAGAGGCTCTTTCATCCAGAAATGTGAAAGTAAAAGATGTTATGAGTTCCAGGATAATAACTGCGCAAAAGGACGAAACATTGACAGAAGTCGCTAAGAGGATGATTTCAAACGATATTTCAAGGATACCTGTGCTTGACAAGAACGATAATATTTTAGGCATTGTCACAAAGACAGACCTTCTCAGAGTAATGCCGGCGCTGATTAATCTGTTTTATGAAAAAGAAAAGGAAGAAACAATTCCCGTTCCCGAGAGGTTGGTGACCGAGGGCATATGCGAGGAATGCAGGAACTACTCTGATGAGCTTAGAGAGGTTAATGGTCGCTGGCTGTGCGAGGAGTGCGCAGAAATTAAAACTCTTATTGATCCTTGAACTCTTTAACAAATACATCCTCAATAATAAACATTTATAAATATTCGTTATTTATTATATATATGAAAGCGGGGTTTGAAAAAGTAATCTTAGTTTGCCTGATTTTTGCTTCTTTTGTTGCATTTAGCCTATCTATAGATAATTTTTCGTGCCAGCAGATAAATACCTCTGCTGTCTCTAATATAACAAAAGAAGGAACAACTTCTCTTTATAATTTTTCAGTTAATACGACAGGTAATTTCACTGCTTTTAATTTAACAATTCCTACAGCGTTTACTTATATTGAAAATTCTTCAAATAATACTTTATATCCAAACTGGACATGCTCTAATTGCACAGCAAAAATAATCAACTGCTCCTGCCTGTCCTGCAATGCATCTGTAAACGGGACAAGTTCTATATATGTCTGGTTTAATGCGACAAGTCCTTCTTATTCAAACGAAACATGGTTTAATTTCTCTGTATTTGTATGGGCAAATGAAACCAACAATGCCACAAAAAACGCAACTATCGGCAATGACGGCAACATTACTTTTATAGGAAATGTCAGCGGAATCGCAAATGACACAATTGTCCAGAACCAAAACATTACAATTTATTCTCTTGTAAATGACAGCTTTGCCGGCATAAATCTGTCTAAAAACAATTCCGTGCAGGTTCGGTTGCGCGATTACAATACAGGCAGCATAAACGCAACATATAATATGACTTATAACGGGCAGAACAATTTTTCTGCAACATTTGATACAGGCTCCTTAAATGACGGAGCATACAATATCTCGATTTATGCAATGGATCAGGTCGGAAATTATAATTATTCAAACACATCTTATTATTTCAATGTAACCCCCCAGCCGGATTTGATAATAGAATCTGTCAACTGGACTTCTGTATGTGGAGGTTCTTATCCATTTATGCGTTGCAATGGAAGTTACACCAACTTTACAATTAATGTTACTGTAAAAAACAACGGGACTGCTAATATTGTTAATTCAACGAATATTACATTTAAATGGGATACTACTAAATACACAAAAAATGAAAATCTAAATAAAACTTTATTAACTGCTGGCGGAACACAAAATTTTACTTATTTTATTCTTGGAAGTTCAGCAAATACAAGCGATGGATTGCATACGATTCATGTTAATTTAGATACAGCAAATCAAACAGAAAAAAATGAAAACAACAATGCCTATAGCGAAAGCCTGTATATTGGCTACAATGTAACCATTCTTGGGTTAAGCCCTTCTTCAGTTGTCCCGGGAGAAAATCTGAACATAACTTTAAAGGTGCTTTACGGCAACGGCAGTGCTGTTGATAACCTTTCTTCTTCAAGCGAGTTCAAAATATATGACCAATGGAATAGTAATGGTTATACGCTCACCAATGGCAATATTACATCAATAAACCGGACACAAAATACTTCAGGAATTTACAACATCACTTACATGGTAAATTCATCAATATACGGCTCAAGCAAAAAGGTCGCACAATACGGAACGCATGATATAAGGGTTGGTGTCATAAAAGGCAATTATTCGAGGTGGATAAATGATACAAACAACAACTATACAATCAATGCCCCTAATCTGGAAATAAGATTTTATGGAGTAGACACTACACTTACAAAAGATACAGAAGATGAATTTTATATTCAATATAGAAATACCGGAAATGTTGAAATAACAAATATATCAATAAGAGCATATACTAATAACAGCAACATAAACATAAAAGAATCCAGTTCGGGTTCATATGGCAGAGGTTATACTTGCTCTTCATCATCATCAATAAATTTGGGTTCTAGCACTACTTACACAAATTGCCCTGTTCTAAAATTAAAAGGAACATCAGTAGGAGAATTCAAATTATACTTTACTTATGCCTACGGAGCCGCAACTTCGACAGGTGCAAAATATAACAGCACAAGTCTTCCATCAGAAATAATAACAGTTTCAGCCGCTCCAACAGATAACGATGACAATGATAATAA
>QMVB01000037.1 GCA_003660905.1 Candidatus Nanohalarchaeota archaeon
GATGTAAAAGAAATGAAAAAACATGAAATTGGAACCTGTCCAAAATGTAAAAGCGAAATTACCTATGGTGTACCAAATGGCATTTGGGAGAACGAAATGTATTTTCCTATCTCTTGTGAAAAGTGTGGCTTTAAGGGCAAGGAATGGTATAAGATAAAATTTGCAGGTATTACAGATGAGAAAGGAAATGAAATAATAAAAGGAGATATAAATTTAAGAGGTGAGAAGAGTTATGTTTAAAAAAGCCAAAAAAGAAGACATAAAAGAAATTGAGGAAAATCTCGAAGATGAAGAACTCGAAAATTTACCTCATTTTGAACCAGAGGAAATAGAAGAAGAGAAAGAGGAAAAAGAAACACCGGTTGATGTCATTGAGAAACTCTTCAAAGAAAAAGAAGAAGAGTTTAGAAAGTTAAAAGCTGAGGCACAAATTCTAATCAAAAAAGCCGAGGAATGCAGAAGGCAATTACAAGTAATAGAGAAAGCAAAGAAGATAAAGATACCATTGCCAGATATATTCAATCTCTTGGAGGAAATCAGAGACACATACAGACAAGATCTAAGCGATGATATAATAGATGAACTTCAGCAAAAACTTCTTAAATATGCGGAGAAATTATAAAAGCGTGAATTTGGACAGATGACCGCTAGATATGAGAGGGAGCTTAAAAAATTGTTGGAACAACATGGTTTTTTTGTAATCAGAAGTGCAGGCTCCCTCTCATTGGATCTCATAGCAATCAAAAATGGTAAAACATTGCTTATTGAACAAAAAACAGTGCATTCAGATGTTTTCTATACTGTTAGAAAAAAAGAACAGTTCGATTTAAACAGAGATCTTTACCATGAAAAAGGCTTGAATGTCATATATGCAGTAAAATTTGTTGGCAAAGCCAAATCCTTAGAGGATTCATGGCGTTTTTTTAAAATAGATTATGGCGCCCCCGGTTATCCTATTCTAAGATACAAAAATGGTAAAAAAATTGAGGAGGTAATCCAACTATGAATTGGATTGATGAGCTTATTCTCCAAAGAAGAACATTGTTTTCACCAGTAATTCTCGTTGAAACTGATGACAAAAAACGAATAGAACAGCTTTTGGAGACAAGGAAGACGATAATCACTGATGAAGAGCAATGGTATGTCCTTGATGGATGGGATGGGCTACTGCAACTTAAAAACAACAGTATAAACCTAATCGAATCCTGTCGAGAGTGGGGAGAAATCACACCGCCGATTCTCAGCAAAATCACAGAGATTTTATCAAAAACTCCAACGGTTTTAATAGTGAAAAACATTTTGCAACCATCAAATGCATTCAATGCTGCATTGCTTAACTGGGCTACAAATCCAGAGATTTTGAGAAAAGAATCAACAGTTGTCTTGTTTACAGAAAGCAGATTGCTGTTTCCACAATCTCTATGGTCCAATATGAAAATTATTTCAATTCCAAGATCAACGCTTGATGAGAGAAAAGATGCAATTGAAAAAGCACAGTTTGTAAATGCAGATGAAGAAACAGTCAGAGCAGCTGCAACTGTTTTGGCAGGTTTAAATTTAGATCAGGTCGATGCAGCATTATCCGAATGCTGGATTAAAAACAAGGGAAAGATAGACATCGGTAGTCTCGCAACTATTAAGAAAAACATTTTGACTCAGGATCCTGTTTTAAGCATTGTCGAATCAGAGTTTGGCTTTGAAGCAGTTGGAGGATATAAGGAGCTGAAAAAACTTTTGCAGGAACAGTTTATTCTGCCGATGAAGTATCCAGACTATGCAAAGCAATATGACATTGATCCGCCAAAGGGATTAATATTGTTTGGTCCTCCAGGAACTGGCAAAACACTTTTGATAAAAACAATGGCAAAAGAGCTTAACAGAACGGTTTTAAAGATTCAGCCAGAGAATATTTTTTCAAAATGGGTTGGCGAATCCGAGAAGAGAATGAGACGAGTTTTCAAAATAGCTGATAGTTTTAAACAATGTATCTTATTCATTGATGAACTGGATAGGTATGGGAAAAGAGAATCGTCAGGCGTTGGCGGGGGAGCAGAGGTCCGCAAAGAAATATTTTCAATGCTTCTTGAAGAGCTTGGTAGAGAGGACAGAGAATGGTTTTTTGCAGCAGCTACCAACATCATTGAAAACATAGATCCTGCCATGATACGAACTGGTAGAATAGACACTGTTGTGCCAATGCCCTATCCAGATTTCGATGCGAGAGTAGAGATCTTAAAAATCCATTCACAGTTAAAGAGAAAATTACCTCTATCTGATGACATTGATTTCGATCTGCTTGCCGAAAAAACACAGTTTTGGTCAGGTAGCGATATTGAGCAATTAGTCATTAGAACAGCTAGAGAAACAATGAAAAAAGCAATTCTAAATGGAGAGAAAAAACAAAATGTTATCAGAAAGGTAACAATGGATGATTTCCTTGAGACTTTGGAGACATTTAAAATAGATATTGAGGCAAATAGGGCATTGCAAGAACGTATTAAAGAGCAAGCGCAGAAGTTCACAAATGATACCAGAATGTTAAATGTCTTCGAGGAATCATATAGAAAATTTGAACTCAGTTTTTCAAGAATAAATAGAATAAAAAAAGGAGGTGAATAATCTTGCTAGAATTTCTAGGAGGCATTGTTATTGGTCTAATTTTTGGCAGTATCTTTCTAATGTTTTTGGCAATACTGATCAGTTGGATAATGTCAGAGGTAAATGCAAGGATTCTTGAGAAAAAACGTAAAGAATACAATCGATATGTTGAACGTAAACACAGAGAATTTCTCAATCTGAAGAAGGAATATTTAAAATACAAAAACAAGCTATCAAAACTCATATCAAAAACGGAGGGAGCAGAAAATGTTTGAAAGCTTCTTCCGTGGTCTTTTTAAACTGTTTTTTCTAGGTTTTGTATTGTTGATGGCTGTCCTTGTGATAGCAGCAGTTGTTGCAGCAATTGTCAAAAATGGATGGTTTTTCTTTGGCTTGATACTGGCAGCACCATTTTCACACATATTTCTCAGAAAAATCTCAAAGAAGCTAGATATTGAACTCCCAGAGATCCTTTTATGCTCTGTAGCCGATGTTTATAGTGCATTGTTTGAAGGCAAAAGAGAGATCGAGGAGTTTGAGGATCTTGCGAAAAAGAATAAGAGAGAGATAGAGCAAAAGATAAAAACTTTGCAGGAGAAAGTAGAAGCAATCAAAAAAGAGTATCAAAATTTGAAAAATAAAAGAGTTAGAAAAACTCTTCTATCAAAGCCAAAAATATCCGTAAGAATGAAAAAAGCGATGGAATCCATATTGGCTAATCCAAAATGGACTGATTTGTTAGAAAATGATGAAGAAAAATGGGGTGAATATTTGTTATGAATGAGAAAAAGAGGCATGTTTTAAAAGATGGTCAGCTGACTCTTGATGCACAACGTTTCGAAACAGTTTTCAAAGTACCAAGTGCCCACGATCCTAACAAATATTATACCCCATATAAGAAAAATGGGAGATGGTACTGCGATGGACCAGATGGTCCCTGTGAACATTTCAAAAGATGGCATACACCTTGTAGGCATATTTTACAAGCAAAATATCAATCTATAAAGGAGATCTATGATGATATAAAAACATTGGCAGAACTTAGACGGGAAGAAAAATTCACAGATACATTTGATGATGTAATAACCTACATGAAAATTTTCAAAAAAGACGAATTCAACCAACTCTGCACATTGGCTTTACATATCGCCATATACCAAGGAACAGTATGCGCAGATGATCTCCAAGATGCCACTGGAGAGGTATATGAAAATGCAAAGATTTTTGGAACTGTTTTTGCACAACTTCAAAAAGAGGGATTGTTAGAGGTTGACCATTATAAAAAATCAAAACGTGGTCATCATAGAACAATTTTTGTATTCAGACCAACTGAAAAAGCCAGACAGATGATTGCATCACGCAGACCAGAACCAATTATGGATGGAATTAGATAAAAAGAGGGAGGTACAAAATGGGATAATATTTTATAAAATCTTTCTAAAAAAGGTGAATAAAAAATGGCAGATGAAATAATTTCTTTTGATAATGGAATAAATGAGGAAAGCATTCTTGGCTATCTTGTTGGTATGACCTTTAGAGAAATAAAGGTCAAAAAAGAGACTTTTGAGCAGATTTCAGAACAATCTTCATTGCCTGATGAATTCAAACCGCATTTTCCACGACCATTGTTTGTATTTCAAATAGCTGCTAGAAAGCTGGAAGAAATAAGAACAGAGGAGTTCATAGATCCGGCTACTGGTGCAAAAATATTTTTGGATGTAGAATACTTTGTTGATGTGATTGATAGCAAAACAAGACAGTTATCTAGAAAAATCAGAATAAATCCTAAAAGTGCAAATTTAAGCGAAGATTTGCTGAAAACCCTAGGGGTTTACGCAAAAGTTGAGCAAAAAGAACCTGAAAAAATGGCTCTTTTTATCTTTGAATCAGAAAAAAGCACAAAAATCCACAAAATAGAATTGTTCAAAGAAGATGTTTTAAACATTAGAGAGCAAACTGATGAAAAATATCAACAATTGCTTCGCAATTTTAAAGAATTGACAGGATGCTATACAGAACGATATATCAAAGATGCGTGGCATAGATTATGCAATGCATGTGCTGGAATCCCATTTCTTTTAGCTCCTGGAGTTGTTCGCTTTTTCCCAAAGGAATATAAAAATCTAATCTTTGAATTTGTCAAACTTTACAACAACATCTATGGAAACTATGGTATTTCAAGAGTAATTCCAATCATCAGTTCACAAAAATTGAAAGAATATCTCAAACAGGATGTAGAGGCAGAGATTCAAAAAAGAGTGGACAGATTTTTTGAATCAGTTGCGAATAAAATTGAAAAGGCAGATGATCCAGAAAAGATAAAAGAAGAACTCTTAAAGAAAAAGGATGACTTTGAGAAACAACTATATAATTCGCTTATTAAACAGTATAATGAGCTTTTAAAAATCCATCTGGATGTTAAACTTGAAAAACTACCAATGCCGACATCTGTCAGATTACAGAAGGCAAGGGAGTTTTTGTTAAAGGTGAAATAAAAAATGAGAAAATGTGAAGAGGGATTTGAAATATATCTTGAAGATCTAAAAAAAGATGTGCAGGAAGAACTTTTGAACTTTCTGGGAGTAGAATCAGAATATGATTTGAATGCAGATATTATACCATTGTTTATATTCCCAAAGCCAGATTTAGAGAAATAATCAAAAAGAGGTGATAAAAATCAGAATAACAATTTTGAAAACAAATGGAAAAAAATTTTTATCAGGAGATGTCTTTAAAAATGGTTTCTACATTGTGCTTAATCTCATCCCAAAACATTTTGGAATTTATCTGGAGGTGATTAGAGGATAGAAAAAATAAAAGTTGAAATAACCAAAGAGGGAACTCTTTTTGCAGAGAAAGCCGAAGACCTTGTACTTCTTTCTATGAAACTAAATTTAATGTTAAAAAATGGACCGTTGTGTGGTTAAAATGGCGGACAAACTTATATGGGAGGGTATAAAAAGCAAAACATTGCTTGGCAGAAAAGCAACTCCGACATATGACAAAATGGTTGTCCCACTTGGACAATTTGAAATGATTAACATTAGCCAAAAATATCACAAAAAAGCTCAGAAACAGCTTAAAAAAGCCATCAGGTGTCTAGCAAAAGCCAGAGCCTTTGTAGAGTGTATGCCATTGGCTAAAAACAAAGGCTCTGACATGATCACAAAGCAGATCTATAATGTTCGAGATCTATCAGAAAAACTGAAAAAATATTATTTTGACAGGTTGCCATATGTTGATTTGGAAGACATAAAAGGTAGCGAAGAATAGGAATAGACAACAATACTGGAGGGAATACGATGTATTGGAATCGATGGAAGGAATTTGAAGACGAACTAGCAAGAACATTAACGAACTATGAGGAAGGTATAGCAACCGGAGAAGATCTCTATAATTTTTTAGTTAAATTGCAGAATGAACTAGAATATCTTATAGGATTTCTATCTCAATCATAAAGAGGAAGAATAAAATCAGACGGAGGCGATTAAACAAAATGGATGAAAAGTACATTGTTTTGGAATCCCATCCAAATCTTATGGGGCTGTGGATTGGTAAGATTGGTACTAAAGAGGAAGTTCAGAAGTATGTCGATAAGATGGATCCTTCTTATTTAAACTGTATTTTGCGTTTAGAGGAAGGCGCTGATATTCAGGAGAAGACTGCCGAGGAGTTTGGTTTAGTTTGGGATGAAGAGGCAGCGGAATGGAAAAGAAAATTAGAATATTTTGTAGAGCAGTATATATACAAAACTCATTCTTGTAAAGCATGGATCCGAGATTTAGTAATATCAGAGGAAACAGAAAAAGAAATAGTAGTATGGTGCATCGTTGAGTATGAGGATTCTGTAGAAACATTGGATTTGCGTATAGATAAAGAAAACTGGAGTATCTCCAAAAAGTAGGAGGAAAAAGATAGACATACAACATAGTTTGAGGAGGCGATATAAATGAAAAATATCTCAGACCACATATATTATTTTGATAAACCAACAATAGGCTATTGCCCAAATTGTGATGAATTGGCAATATATATAGAAAACAAAGGCTTAATCTGTCCAAAATGTAAAACCAGAGATCTCTCAATCTTCGAATGGGATGAATCCTCACGTAATCCAGAAAGCGAATAAAAAATAAAAAAGAGGAAACATAAAATGCCAAAAATAAAAGGATGGAAGAAAATACCACACATGAATGCTTATGAAAACACAAAGACAAAACACATTATTTGGCTGAATGTTGTGCTTCGGAGCAATAGTCCTATGTTGGCAGTTTCGTTAGTTAAGAATAGAAAAACAAACGGAGAATTATTAAGAACATTTTCAGCAGCATCAGCAAAGGGAAGAAAAGCACAGAAAAGATTTGCCATTAATTGGATGAAAAGACACCCTAACGGATAAAAAGAGGTGAAGAAATGGGAAAGATAAAAGGATGGAGAAAAGTAAAAGAAAATATTGACCGTATTGTTTGGCAAAGCGAAAAAACTGGTGCTTTCGTATTTGTAGCTTTGACAAAATCTCCATTTGGTACATGGATTACAGCCGATTGGATAATTGGATACGATAATGGTATTTTTAATGTAAAAACTTTAGGAAGGAAAGAGAAAAAACAAGATGCTCTCAAATTTGCTATCAACTGGATGAAAGAACATCCCCTACAAAATCTGAGGAGAGATTTTTGTATGGAGTTAGAGCCAACATTTTGTGATTTATATGAATTAGGAGGTGTAGCAAAAAATGAGTGAAATAATTGTAGTCAACTACAAAGACATTACAGCAGAGAACAACCCAACTTTATGCATGAGTCCACATCGTTTTCTAAAACAATGCAATCGCTGTCCAATTTTCTATCAGCGTTTGATGTATTACAGAAACAAAGAAAAAATATCTGCTGAACAAGCCATCCAAGCTACGATAAATAATCTAGAATGTCGACCACAATTGTCAGATGAGATCAAAATAAAAATGATTAGAAAATATATACTGCTTGATATGATTAAAAACATTAATGCAGAGGTTAGACTGCTCAATGAAGAGCTTGGAGAGTAGCGGATGTATTAATAACAATAAAGAAACAGATAAATGCTGCGGTTTTTGCAACTGGTGTAAGGACAGCATCAAAAAAGAATGTCCATTTTATAACTCAAAGGAGTATGTGCATATCTAAATCAGATAAGGGAGGTACTGAGATGATCATAGAATTTTATTGGGGTAGAGATAGTGAAGAACGTTTTCTACTTGAAGTGAAAAAAGAAGATGGCAAAGAGATCAATATTGAGGAAATAAAGCAGCTTCTGGATAGGTATCGTGAGGAAGATGAATACTACAACAGTAATGACTGGGCTGAGTTTTTAGAAAAGAATGGATATTTCGTTAGGATGTTGGAACCAGAAAAAAGTCTTTATTTCTGAGGAGGTATTGAAAATGGAGTTTTGTGAATGTGGTGGAGAAACAGAAATAGTGAGATATGAAAAAGACATCCCAATTTTGAAATGTAAAAAATGTGGTGATGAATTTGAAGCCCATGAAGAGTATTGGAGATAAGGAAAAACGAAGATTGAGAGCAATAGCAATCATAAAATCAAGCATAATCGAGGCATACGATGATACAGAAAAAGAAGCAACTTTGTTTGCCACAGGGCTTGTTCAAAAGTTTGCAGACGAACAGCATGGAGACATTATCTTGGGACATCACAATGATGGAGATGGCAGATTGGAGGCATATCTTGTTGGATAGGTGAGATAATGAGTTCAAAGCATAAGTTACAAGAC
>QMVB01000038.1 GCA_003660905.1 Candidatus Nanohalarchaeota archaeon
CATAAATTCTATTGAAAAATCCTGTTTTTTGTAAACTGTCAAATAGGTTTTCCTGTCTTATTTGGCGTCAAACTGTCAAAGTTGGGTTATTAGAATTCTGGTTTTACGTGTAATTGCATATCTCCGTGATTTTTTTGTTGTTGTATGACGGTAAGGAAACGAGAAAAAAAGCTTAAAAGTTTTAGTAGGAAAACTTTTATGATTGCTTTTGTGCCGCGATACAGTGTTATTTATTTATATTTTCGCCTTCGCTATATGCAAAAACATTTTGTCCAGAAGGATTTGATTTGTTAATATGCTCCTCATTCCTTCCTTTTTTAAAAAATCATATGCCTCTTTATCCAAAAGATTCACAAGCGCAATATTTTGTTTTTTGCATGCATTTTCAAGGGCAATGTATGATTCCGACTCATATTTAAGGTAGCAGAAAACCGGTTTTTTTGAAGTGTATGCATAATGTGCCCTGTGGTTTTCTAAGTATTTTTCAATTCGCTCCTGCGTGACTTTTGTATATAGTTTTTTTATTGCCGGTGTTTCCTGTGCTTCAGACCAGTCATAATTAGCAAAAGGATATTTTGATTCAAATTCACGAGGAATCAGCCCGGGATTTGAAATCATAATCTGGTGGATTTTTTCATAGCCGAACACCGATTTTAGCCGCTCAAGAATTGCTTTGTGGGTTTTTGACATAGAATAAGGCTTCCTGAAACTGCAGGGAAGAAACAAGATACAATTCTTGATTTTCGGCGGCAGGTAAAAATCAGCAAGATACTCCTGCCACACTTCATAATAAGGATGGGTTAAGTTGAATTTATTTGCCCCGTACAAATCCACTTTCTTTTGCTTTGCAATGGAAAATTTAGGATAGGAAATGAAATCATCAAAATAGATTTCTATCTTCTTGTTTTTTTTGTATTTTCCTGTAAGGTTTTCAAAATCTTTTTTGTTCAAAGGATGCCATTTTCGGCTCAGCCAGATATCAAACAATTCTGCATATCCATAGGGGTATGTATTTATTATGCAAATTTTTTCGCTGTGCTTTAATGCAAAATCAACAGACCTGTCGAGGGATTTTTCAACATCCTTCTCGTAGGGCAGGTTTGCCATCAAATATGTTCTGGCATAAAAATTGTATTTTTTGAGCAAACCAACTGCCTTCTCAAAGCTTTGCAGCGTAATGCCTTTTTTGATTTTTTTCAGCATTCTGTCATCCGCAGTTTCCAGCCCTATTGCAACAGAAATTTTTGGATTGTAATTCAAGGAATCAAGCGTTTTCCTGATTCGCTCTATGTTCTTGTCTGTAATGAACATTGGATGGCATTCGAAAATCAATTCTTCTGTTTTTAGTTCTTTGCATTTTTTTAGGACAAAATCCTGGACAAATACAGGAATCTGGTTGGCATCCAGGAAACTGCCTGAATTGAAAAATTTTAATTGCTTCAGGGTTGTTATTCCTTTCAATTCATTCTCAATCAATTGATTCAGCCGGTTTTCGCCCAAAACAGGAATGTCTCTCTTTTTGCTAAATGAACAGAATATGCATTTTCCCCATGCACACCTGTTGTTTTCAATTATTATTGTTTTTGTTTCCAACTCCATAGAATGACCATAAAATTAATCTTTTTAAATCGTAAATAAATTGCATATTGCGTCAGGAAATTTATTTTCGGCATTGCAACTAAACTAAAATTTCGCAAGGCGTTTAGTTTCGGCACAATCCACAACGCCGGTTGGAGACGCAGAAAATCTCTGATATTCTCGCGAAATCCAGAGGATTTTTTCTGTAAAGAATTTTGCTGTAAATACTCTTAATGAAGCAAAATTATTTTCTTGTCAATTCCTTCTTATATTTACTACTGGATTTCCGCTGCTGTCCAAGCCGTATTTTTCAATGAACAATTCATAATTCCCGTTCCCTAAATCCAGCGACCCTGTCAGGTTTATTCTATCATATGTTGCTCCTGCCATGACGCACACCTTGCTGTCCTCATCAATATATGAAAATGCAGGAGATAATTCCTGAAGCAAAGTCTCCTGTTTTATTTTGCTGTATTTTTTTGAAACTGTAGAGCAGTCTCCTTTTGTAAATCCAAGATAAATGTCGTCCGTGGTGCTTATGCTTATCTTATGGCTTGATGAATAATTCTGCGCAGATATTTCTTCAGCACTTGAGGATGAAAGGGAATATACAGTGCTGCTTCCAAAAGAGGCAATGTATGCATCTGGTGGATTTGTGTAAGTAAACTCTGCTGTGCCTGAACTCAAAATCCCTGAAGCAGACGAGCAAACATAATGCGTATTTGGAAGCATCAATGAAACATATAATTTTGCGTTCATATAAATAATATCAAAATATATTGCCGAAGTTGAATTCATATTTCCCGCAGTGTCATTGCAGTAAAATACAACATTGTGCTGCCCTTCTGCCATTGAGGAATTCAGGTCATTCCAGTTGCCTGTTGTATTCTGCATTGTCCAGTTTGCAGCACTGTCAAGAGAATATCCGCACCAGTCTGCCTCTTCATTTAGAGTTGCATTGAACCATATTGAAGAATCTGCATATTGTTGCACTAATGGAGATAGTATTGTGATTTGAGGAGGGATTGTGTCTATTGTAATTTCTCTAATTTCGCTTTGATTAATAACCCCTCCTGCTGTGCAGTTGATATACCAATTATAAATTCCATCTGAAAGACTTGAATTTGCTGTTATTGTTGTTGGCATGTTGTTTAGTGTTCCAAATGCATATGCTCTTAGCTCATCATTCCAATTTGCAAGATATATATAAGTTCCATCTCCCCAGACTCCCCATCCCTCTCCGCCATTATCAATGTGTCCTACATTTGTAAAAGTTGAACCATCAAATGCATATGCTCTCAACCCATCGTCATCATTTGCAAGGTAAATATAAGTTCCATCTCCCCAGACTCCCCATCCAGCTCCGCCATTGTTTATGTGCCCAACATTTGTGAAAGCAGTTCCATTGAAAGTGTATGCTCTTAATCCATCATTCCAATTTGCAAGATATATATAAGTTCCATCTCCCCAGATACCTACTCCAGATCCGCCATTGTTTATGTGTCCAACATTTGTGAAAGCAGTTCCATTGAAAGTGTATGCTCTTAATCCATCATCACTATTTGCAAGGTAAACATAAGTTCCATCTCCCCAGACATCTTCTTCATATCCACCATTATTTATATGTCCTACATTTGTAAAATTTGAGCCGTTAAATGTATATGCTCTCAACCCATCATCATAATTTGCAAGGTAAATATAAGTTCCATTTCCCCAGACTCCCCATCCAGCTCCGCCATTGTTTATGTGCCCAACATTTGTAAAATTTGAGCCGTTAAATGTATATGCTCTCAACCCATCATCATAATTTGCAAGGTAAATATAAGTTCCATCTCCCCAAACATCAATTCCAGTTCCGCCATTGTTTATGTGTCCAACATTTGTAAAATCAGTTCCATTGAAAGTGTATGCTCTCAATCCATCATTCCAATTTGCAAGATATATATAAGTTCCATCTCCCCAGACACCTACTCCAGTTCCGCCATCATTTATGTGTCCAACATTTGTAAATACTTTTGTATCGCCGTATCCTGTGTCATTTATAAATACTTCACAGGAATAAAGACTCTCACTTCCTGAAACTGTAAAATTAAAATCAGGTGTGTTATCGCTTGTGTAGGCCTGGTTTGGCGGGGAGTTTAGATGTATGAAAAAAGAGATATTGCTGTATTCATCGCTCAAAGGAAGATAATCATAAGCAACAGAACTTCCTGCCGACAAATTATATGCATCATCGCAGAACCCATCTCTATTTGAATCTGCACAAGTGTCTGAATATCCGTTTCCTGTTGAGTTTGTCCAATAGTTTCCACCAATATAACTGCCCGGACCGTATACTCTTGCTCCTGTCTGGTTTGTTGTGTTCCAGTTGTTTGTGTAGATTGTTCCTCCAATAAAATAGTTGTTTGTGTTGTTGAAGAGGTTGTTATAAATTTTGCAGTTGGAAGATGAGATAATATATATTCCATAATCTGCGCTGTCATAGATTATATTATCTGCGATTATGCTGTTGTTGCTTGGGTTTAGATAAATCCCTATATTTCTACTATTTTTTATGGTATTGCCTGTGATGTTTAAATTAGTGGAATTAGAAGTATATATGCCATAACGGGTGTTATCAATGCTATTGTCTTTTATTGTTAAATTGTGAGTGCCGGCTGCGAGAGAAATTCCATCCCGCCAGGTTACATTGTATATTGTGTTATCTTTTATAGTTACATTCTCTGATGCGTCTACATAGATAGCCTCCCGGTAGGTATTATTGATATTATTGTCTTCTATATTCGAGTTATTGCTGCCAGAACTTAGATAAATGCCATACCAATTAGTTATATCTGTTATTGTATTGTTTATTATATCAGTGTTTTCTGAAGGCTCTATATAAATACCATGCCAAGCGACATTAGTTATAGTATTGCTATCTATTTTCGAGTTATCGCCGCCTGAATCGAGATGAATGCCATATAGCCAGGTTACATTGTATATTGTGTTATCTTTTATAGTTACATTCTCTGATGCGTCTACATAGATAGCCTCCCGGTAAGTATTATTGATATTATTGTCTTCTATATTCGAGTTATTGCTGCCGGAACTTAGATAAATGCCATACCAATTAGTTATATCTGTTATTGTGTTGCCTGTGATGATCGTGTTCTCAGATGATATCGCATAAATACCATAATCATCAACATTCTCAATTGTGTTGTTGATTATTGAGTTGTTGTCGCTGCCTGCTATTCTTATTCTTATGCCATTAATACCTGTCATATTCCTTATTGTATTATTTATAATCTGATTGCCAGTACTTAATGACCACAGATCAATACCATTAGTTGCTGTATTTTCTATTATGTTGTCTTTAACTACACTATCATTAATATCCCGAAAAAAGATTCCAGTATCATTACTATTCTTTATGATATTGCTTGTAATGTTTGTATTATTGGAGTTGTATAAATAAATGCCAGAATAAGCATGATTAATTGTATTGTTGTAGAATGTTGCATTGTTTGCTCCATGCTCATAATAAATCCCATGTGAATTTACTATACTAGTATTCTCGCGGACAATTATGCAATTTTTAACTGTTGCATAATCATATCCATCGTCATATACTGCATATCCTTGTGAGGATTGAGAATAATTAATTGTGTGACCTGCGCAGTCGAGGGTTATATTGTTTGCAGTTATCGTAAAACAGGTTCCTGAGGAGTTTACGCTTTGATTTAAAGTATAGATTGCATTGGCTGTGCTTAGTGTTCCGCAGGCATCTACAGTCTGGGCTGCGGAGCCGTTATCTGCCCAGTTGTGAGCGTATCTAATTATATCCCCGAATTGGAATTTCAGGTTGTGTCTTCCTGTTGTCAAAACTTTCGATGTTTCATATCCTGTTTCGTTGCAGGCGTAGTTTTGAATGAAAACTGAGTTTGTCTCGTTTAGCCAAGTGTAGTCCAGAGTATGGTTTCCGCATTTTATTTCAAGGAATTTCAGGTCATTTTCTTCATTTGAATCACTCCAACTTGTTCCGTTTAATGCACTTATTATCAGGTTTTCCGTTTCTGCCGTGTTAAAAATAACTGTCCAGTTGCCTCCTACCATAGGGTATGACTGAGGGTTAAGAATTATTAAATTTGTTTTAGCACCATAAGAAAAAGCAGACAATATTGTCAATGAAATCAAAAATACAGCAACATTGACTGTTAATTTTTTGTTAATACTCATAACTATTTATGAATATTTAAGTTTATTAAATTTCTCTTTCTATCAGGTAATCAAAAAAATCCTTTAATTCCTTTTTTGCATTCCCTTCTTCCAAAAAAACATCTATCTGCCCCCATGCTGATTTTGCTATTTTTTTGGCCTCTTCTGAAGCAAATTCAACAGAATTGTATTTTTTAATTATTCCAATCGCCTCGTTGATTTTGGATTTATCCCTTGTATGCTCAGACAAAATAGACATAAGTATTTCCCTATCTTTGGAATATGCAGTTTCGCATGCATGAAGCACCATCAGTGTTTTTTTTCCTTCAGTTATATCATTTCCGTAGGCTTTGCCAAAACCCGTCCTGTCCTGCGAAACAATATCTAAAATGTCGTCCTGTATCTGAAATCCAACTCCCAGATGACCTATTGCCTTTCCAAAAAGCATCTCTTCTGCCTTCGTCTTACCGGCAACAATGCATGCAAATCTTGCTGCCATTGAAGCCAAAGCCCCTGTTTTGCACAGGCACATTTGCATGTATTCCTCTCTTCCCGGGATTTTGTCGTTTTTGTGCCAGAATATATCTATTGCCTGCCCGAATGATAAATTGCTCATTTCATCATAATATGTTTCGCAAATGCGCGTCTTTTGTTCTCCTGAAACATTCATTTCTTTTATCAGTTTCATGGGAAGAAAATACATTGTGTTTCCTGTATTTATTGCAACATCATTCCCGTAAATTTTATGCACGCATGGTTTCCCCCGCCTTAGTTCTGCTCCGTCCTCGATGTCATCCACAAGCAGAGTTCCATTATGGATTATCTCTATTATCGCTGAAAAATCAATATACTTTTTTATTTGCTCTTCAGTCATGCCGAAACATTCAAGAAGAAGCAAATATAGGTAAGGTCTCCAATGCTTTCCGCCTCTCTCCAGCAACTCCCTCATCGGCGCGAACAATCCTTTTTCAATGGATTCTTTATCGTATTTGTAAAAATTGTTGTTTGTGTATCGCTCAAGATACTCTTTTGTAATATTTTTCGGCATTATCCTGTAAAGCGCCTCTTCAATATATTGTCTCTTTGCATTTAAGTTCCCTGCTATTTTTTTCATACAATCCCTTATCAATAAAATACAGACATATTTATATTATTTGTGCATTTATGGTAGAATAACAACATATTCATTATGTTCAATACTATAATCTATATTGGACAGCTATATTCGCTCATAGCCTCTATCAAAACTAGAATTTCTGGTTGATTCATAATATCCTAATCTACTTAAATTAATGGACATCCTGCATTTATTTTTTTTTTAAAAAATACACTATATTTTTCCTATGTTTTTCTTCACTGATTTAATCTTGCATCATATTCCTTATTGACTGTTTTGTTTTCATTTAGTTTTCTTAGTTCAAGAATAATATTTTTTATCTTGTCCGATTCGTTGAAAGCCAGCCCTGCAATTATTACATCTCCTTTTTTGACTGTTATGAATTTGTTCAATTCGAGAACAGAATCATTGCAGAAAAATTTTGTTTCATTCCTGTCTGCATAATCGCCGTCCATGACGCAAATTGAAGAAAATACATTCAATGCATTTATTAGACCTGTTGCGATATAATCTTCTATATATGCATAATTCATTCACCTTATGTTAAAACAATCAATCACTTAAATTCAAAATGATAATTCTCTAATTCGCATGCAATCATCATAACTGTATCATTGAATTTGTCCTTTTTATTGCGAAAAACATTTGTTGTTATTCTTAACAGTTAAGTTTCAAATAGAAGTATGTCCCTTTAATGCAGGATATATCAACTCATTAAGGCGTCCAAAATGGAGAAAAAATTATTGATGCTAAAACGCAGGAAAGCAAAGAAACTGCATGAAAAAGGATAAAGTAAGAGAAAAATATCAAAATGCCTTGTAGCTGGAAAAAACAATGTCGCAAGAGAGATAAACTTTAACGAAAACCTAATCTCAATAGACAATAGAGGCTGGAAAAAAGGAATCTTAAGAAAATACACGCCGGAAACAAAGCAGGAAATCATAAACATAAGAAAAGATTCAGGAAAATAATTTTGCTGATTGATATGATAGAAAAGATAGAGCAAAATTCTTTACAGAAAAAATCCTCTGGATTTCGCGAGAATATCAGAAATTTTCTGCGTCTCCAACCGGCGTTGTGGATTGTGCCGAAACTAAACTTTCTTGCGAAATTTTAGTTTAGTTGCAATGCCGAAAATAAATTTCCTGACGCAATATGCAATTTATTTACGATATTAAAATCCTTGATTTTAATA
>QMVB01000039.1 GCA_003660905.1 Candidatus Nanohalarchaeota archaeon
AAAAAGAGGATTTGTGGTCAATAACGAGTAATTATTGCATAAATTCTATTGAAAAAGTCTGCTTTTTGCAAACTGTCAAATAGGTTTTCCTGCCTTGTTTGGTATCAAACTGTCAAAGTTGGGTAATCAGGGATTAGGCAGGTGTATGGCGTAAGTGTCAAAGTTAAGCTCAAGCTTTCGCGAGATTTTTTATGAGAGTTGGATTGCCAATAGATATTCCGGAATTTAAGTAAATAAGCAATATATCCTACTTCTCCAGCACAGAATAGAATTTATCCCAATCAAGTATCGTGTTTACGCATCCGTCTTTTAAGAGCGTAACTCCATAGGTCGGGATATTGCATTTTGCGCACAATTCAAGACCTTCTTTCACTTCATATAGGCAGCCAACTCCAATTATCGCTTTTGGCTTGTACTGTTTAATAAGACGTTTTATGACCGAGCCTCCGGTTGCTATAAAGAAGTTGCATTTTAGCTTCTCTGCCTTTTTCTTTGCTGCTCCAACAGGGCAAAGCCCGCAATTGATGCAAGACACAAGACCGCCGTGAGATTTTGCAGGGCATTTTTCAGAGCGAAGGCACTGCGGCATGAATATGCAAATATCTTTATAATTGGTCTTTTTTATTTTTTCCAGATTCATCTCGTTTTGGACGAGGATATATGTTTTGTCAATAATTTTGTCATCTACTTTGAAAAAGCGAAATACTGCTTTTAAACTGCCATAAAACAAGACCAGCAGGGAAGAAAACAACCGGGGAAACACTATTTTTTTTGTTGATAGATTGTAGAGTATGATTATTGTCAGGAAGATAAGAACCACAACACTTCCTGCAATGGCAATGGCAGATATTTTTCCGAGTATCAAAAACGCATTTTCATACATATTTATTCTTCATCAAGACAGATGTTCAGCCGACCTATTTTATATGCTCCGTTTGTTTCAATAGAAATCCGGTTCATTCCGGTTAAAAATAAAGATACATTCAATGGAACGGTGTATTCCTGAGGGGAATAGACGTGCACTTGCGTAGTGAAGTTGTTTACAGTTATTTTTATAGGTCTTTTCATTGTTATTTCATCTATTGTAAAATTCAGTTTTACATTATTTTTTTTTATTGTTTTAATGTCGTCGTCGTCGAGGTAAAAAGAATACATTTTGTCTGAAATAGTGTCTGTATCATAGTATTTCACAGAGAGGTGAATATTTTTCAGGACATAGCTTGAATCGGTTTTAGTGGAAAAGACAATCTTGTTTTCCTTTGGCATCATCTGCGCCTGCAGGTTTGAAAAACTTAGTTCATATTTTTCCAAAGGAAGCGGCTTTTGGTTATATATGATGTTGTTGTTTATTATAATCTGCAAAGGGCTGTTTCTTACTGCTTCTTCTGCAACAAAATCAATTGTTCCCTGATGCCACCCCTCTATTTCATAGTTTTCCAGTGGTATCGGGAATGATATTTCAGATGCATCTTTTAGTGCATTTATCCTGAAATTTTTTATTATGTACTCTGTTTTCCCGATTATATTTTTCGATTTATCTGCATTTATTGTTATTATATGAGACTTTGAGGAATTAATGATATCTTCCGGTATTTCAAAAGACACTCTGACGTTTTTTTTCTTGGATTGATAGATAGTGGTGTTATCCACGTTAATTATCAAATCCCCCATGGAATGATAAGTTGCATTTAAATTAAATTCAATAAGAATGGCTTTGTATTCTCCGGGCGTCTCAAAATCCACAGTTCTTGTCTGACTCGAAAAAAGGGAGTGAGTTATTTTCATTTCATCTATTTCCTTGATTGCTGTTCTTTTCTCTTTTCCTCCTGCACTCAGGTTTATTCCTTCATCGCCGCCAAGATTGAATATTCTTCTTGCCGGTTTTACAGAGCCAATGGGGCCTATATCTTTTGAAAAGAACACTATTTTTTTGGAGCCGAAAATTGAATCAAGAAAACCGAATCCATTGCCGCCCCCGATATCTGCTGAGGTCGCAATGACAAAGGCAAAATACAATATTATCCCGCCCATTATTGTTTTTGAAAATAAATCCATATTTAAAGAATAAGCGTTTAATTATTTAAATCTTGTTTTATTTCGTGTCGGTTTCTTTCTTTTTAGGACTTTCTTTAGTTTCAACTGCAGGTTTTTCTGCAGTTTCCTCTTTTTGCGGACTTTTTTTTACTTCTGCTTTTGCAGCAGAGTTAGGCGTTTTTTCTTTTGAGCTTTTTTCTGCAGTTTCCTCCTTTTTTTCAGGCACTGCTTCTTCCTTTTTTAGCTCCTCTCCTGCCTTTATTTTTTCTTCCTCTTTCTGGGACTCCTTTTTTTGCTCTTCCTTTTTTAATTTCTGTTTTTCATCCCTTTCCTTCTCTTTGCCAACAATGTCGATATTTGTAAGGTTTACCAGAGTAAATTTATCCTTTTTGTATATCTGGATTTTTATTGATCTGGGCGGGTTTTTTATCCCGTGCTTCCATATGAATTCATTTAATTGTACGCCGATTTTTATGTTTTTTACGTCTGTCTTTGCGTGCCGGCTTATGTATTTTTTTATGATAAAAATGCTTTTTTTTGCTCTTTTTGTATATCTGCCTTTATTGTATGCATCTTTCAGCGGAATTGTTGCTGTTCTTATCTGCTGTTTTTTTGAATCTGTTTTTTCCATATGTCTTTATATTTTTAATTTAGCGGCTCTTCTCCAATGCTTGCTCCTGAATCTCTTTATGCTCCTGAATCTCGCTTTCTGGATGCCATACACTTTTATGTCTGCCCATCTTGGAGAGGGATCCGCACTCCTGTGCGAACATGCAAGCTTTATTTTTTTACCTAGTGTTTTTTTGCCCATATCTTTTTTCTTTCAAAAGCTTTAAATAGTTAAAACAAGTTTCATCCATAATTTGTTAAAGTTTCTACCTGCAAGTTTTTTGTTTTATTCACTGTTTTTTCAAATGATTTTATTTCTTCCTCTTTGATTGATGGCTTGAATGTTTCCAGCGTTTTAAGGAAATCTTTTTGGGAAACAGTTTTTGTCTTTTCATTGCTCCGCAAAACTTCCAGAGAGGTTTCCCTGCACAGGTTTTCGATGTCTGCGCCCACAAAGTTTTTTGTTTTCCCAATTAGTTGGTCGATATCCACGTCTTTTTCAAGAGGCATTTTCTTTGTGTAAAGTTCAAATATTTTTTTTCTCGATTTTTCATCTGGGAGAGGAACATAGATATGCCTGTCAAATCTCCCGTTCCTTATGAATGCAGTATCCACAAGGTCAGGCCGGTTTGTTGCGGCAATAAGAATAACTCCGTTTAATCCCTCGAGCCCGTCTATTTCTGTCAGGAATTGCGTTATTATGCTATCTATTGATTCCATGCCGGTTCCTCTTTTTTTGAAAATTGCATCGATTTCATCTATGAATATGATGCATGGGTTTACCTGTCTCGCTTTTTTGAATATGTCTTTTATGTATTTTTCGCTTTCCCCCAGCCACTTGCTCAGTATGTCGCTTGTTTTGATGGATATGAAGTTGCATTCTGATTCATTTGCAATTGCCTTGACAAGAAGAGTTTTTCCAACTCCCGGAAGACCGTATAAAAGAATGCCTCTTGGCGGGGTGATCCCCATTTTTTTGAAGGTCTGCGGTTTCTTGATTGGCCATTCCACGACTTCTTTGAGTTTTTGCTTTATTTCTTCGAGCCCGCCGATATCCGTCCACCTTGTTTTTGGAATATCAATCATCACTTCTCTCATGGCGGACGGTTCAATAAACTGCATTGCTCTTTTGAAATCATCCTTTGAGATTGTAAGTTTTTCAAGTTCATCTTTTGTCAATTCATCCTCTTTTAAGTCAAGACCAGGAAGCGTTCTTCTTAGACAGACAAGAGCCGCTTCTTTGCATAATCCTTCTAAATCTGCTCCTGCATACCCATGCGTTCCCTGCGAAAGTTTTTTTAGGTTAACATCCTTCTCAAGAGGCATAAATCTTGTGTGTATCTGCAGAATTTCCTCTCTTGCCTTTACATTGGGGGGACTTATCTCTATTTCCCGGTCGAATCTTCCCGGGCGCCTTAATGCATTATCCAGCGAGTCGGGACGGTTTGTCGCAGCTATTACAATTACCTGCTTTCTTGAATTGAGCCCATCCATGCATCCAAGAATCTGGGCGACTATTTTCCTGTCCACAACCTCTGAATAAATGTCGTCCCTTTTTGGGGCGATTGCGTCAATCTCATCTATGAATATTATGCACGGAGCCTTGTCCTGGGCATCCTTGAATAACTGCCTTATCTTTTTTTCACTGTCCCCCACCCATTTGCTCATTATTTCAGAACCATTTATTGCCATGAAATTTGCTCTGCTTTCATTTGCAATTGCCTTTGCAATCAATGTTTTTCCGCATCCGGGAGGTCCATAGAGCAATATTCCTTTCGGGGATTCAATTCCCAGTTTTAAAAATATTTCGGGGTGGTTAAGAGGGACATCAATTATTTCCCTTATTTTTTTCAGTTCGTTCTTCAATCCGCCAACATCCTCATAAGAACATACTTCAAGTCTTCCTTTTTTCAGTCCCTTGTAGTTTATATCAATGAGCGTATTTTTTGTAATTTTCAAAAATTCTGCATCTGGCTTTACTTGATCAACCTCAAAGACCATGTTTTGAAATCCGACAGAGAGAGCTTCCGCTATATCAAAGCTGCCGGCTTCTTCTGCAGCTTCAATCAACTCATGCTGTTTTGGGCCGATTGGAGAAATCCAATCCTTTTTTGAAACTATCCTTCCAAAGAAAAGATTATATGCTCCGCTTTTTGAAACATCCAGAACAATCTTATTGTTCATTGGTTTTAGTTTGATGTATTTTGCTTCTGCGTATTCTTTCAGGGGTTTTGCAATGATTTTGTCTCCGACAGTTATCCCGAGATTTTTTCTCGTGATGCCGTCAATCCTGAGAATGTCCAGGTTCAAATCAGAGGGATATGCTCTTACGGCAAATACAGCGCATTTCCTGCGACCATTTAGTTCAATTGCATCTCCTTCGCGTATGCCTAAGACAGACATGTATTTATAGTCCATTCTTCCTATCCCGATACCTATTTCACTTTGCGCAAAAGAAGGAATTTCTCCAACAGTCAGTACACATTCATTTTTTTTAGAGAGTTTTTCGTCTATTTTAACAGGCTGCTTAACAGAAGGAATTACATTGTTGACATCAGATGCATTCTCAATAGGGTTCCCCATATTATTATATTGCACATTTTTTTATAAATATTTGGGAAAGGATTATTTAATCTCAACCATTCCGCCATTTGCCATAATATGAAATGTTTTTCCAAGAACATATCCTTCTTCAGCTGCAAGAGAGGAAAAACTTGCCAGTTTTTCCATGTTGCCATGACTGGGGATTATGTTTTTTGGCTTCAGAAGCCTTATCATATCCCGGTGGTCCTCTCTTTTTGCATGACCTGAAACATGGACATTGTTTATCACCCTTGCGCCCCTTTTTTTGAGCAGCAGTTCAAGAGTATGCTTATTTGCCTTGTTTATCGGGCTGGGAATTGTAAAAGAAGAAAATATAATTTCGTCCCCTTTCTGTAATTTGTATTCCAAATCATTTTTTGCAATTGAAGAAAGCACTGAATTTGGCTCTCCCTGATTTCCTGTGACAATAAGCAGGTATCCGGTGGGATTCTTGGCAACTTTTTCCAAAACAGATCCGCTTTGATTTTTGCTTGGGCATATTGCAATATCACTTAAATCAATTAAGTTAAGTGTGGCTGCTGCTTTAAGATAGGTTGCCATGGACCTGCCGATGCATATGATTTTTCTTCTGTTCTGGTTTGCCTTTACTATATTTCTGATTCTCGCAATATGAGAGGCAAAAGTTGTGATTATAACAGCTTTTCCTGATTCATAAGCCCGATTCAGTGCGTCATGCACCATAATCTGGGCAATGTATTCCGAGGATGTTCTCTCGTGTTCTTCAATTCTTACGCACTCTTCAATATGCGCTTTTATGCCTATTTTAGCAAGTTGCTTCATTCTTTCATAATCCGGTTTTTTTCCCATGGTAGGAGTATTGTCCAGCTTATAGTCGTTAAGATAAGTTACAATGCCTTCCTTTGTATGAAGCGCAATAAGCGTTGATTGCGGGATGCTGTGTGTTATATGCACAAGTTCCACTTTTATGTTTTGCGTAATTTTCAGAGTGCTTCCTGTGTTTAGCGGAGTCAAATAGCCAAGCAATCTTCTTTTTTTCCTGTCTTTTACCAGATGCTTTATTATTTCAATTGTGTATGGTGTTGCAATTATGGGGCATTTGTACCGCTCTGCCAATACAGGAATTGCTCCGATATGGTCTAGATGGGCATGGGATGCAACTATTGCCACAACATTTTTGTTGTGAAGAACAGAATCATCCGGAACCGCTCCTTCCTTAATCAAAATATCATCAGGAACGATATTTGACTCTTCCTGCAGTGGAATGATTTTTTCCATGAAGAAGCCCATGTCGCATATTACGACCTCCCCTCCAACTTCCACAGCTGTCATGTTTTTTCCGACTTCATTATAGCCGCCTATAGAATAGATTTTCATAATAATAATGTATGTATAATAATAAAAATAAAAGGGAAAATTTCCCAATTAAAATTCGTTATTTTTTTAATTTTATCCGAATAAAGCACCTAATCCTGCAGCTGCATCTTCTTCTGATTTTTTCTCTTCTTCTTCAGATGGCTTTTCTTTCTTCTCTTCTGTCTTGGGCGCCTCTTTTCCTGCAGGTGCTGCCGGTGCGGCGGCTGCTACAGCAACGCTTTTGTTCATTGCTTCTTCTATGTCAATGTCTTTCAAAGCCGCTGTAAGTGCCTTTATCCTTGCTTCATCCGGCTTTACGCCGATGCTTGTCAATATCTTTTTTATATTTTCTTCGTTTACGTCTTTTCCAACTTTGTGCAAAATCATTGCACTGTAAATATATTCCATTTTTTTTCACCTATTTATAAATTGTTTTCTTTTATTTTTTTCTCCAAATTGTCTGTTGCTCTCTCTATTTCCTCTTCGCTCCGGGCTCCTGTGCATACGATTTTTCCTGAATTGAAGAGCAGGAAGACAACATGCGGATCATTTAGCCTTAATATTAATCCCGGAAATGATTCCGGTTCATATTCGCATCCATCCAATGAAAATGCGATCTTGTTCAACACTAATTTTCTGTTTAGTGTCCCGGAAGCAACCATATTTACGATTTCTTCATTAGGTTCCTCTGTTATTGAGATTCCCTGTTTTTGAAGTATTCCTATCAGATGTCTTGTCGCTTCCTGTGCCAGTTTAAATGATTTTGTTCCAGAGCAGATTATTTTCCCTGTTGAAAATATCAGGTAATTTGCTTTTGGATCCTTGGTTCTGTATACAAGTCCAGGAAATACCTCGGGCTCGTATTCTGCATCATCCAGATTATTTGCCAGTTTCTCCAAAGGGACTTCACAGTGCAGGTCTGTTGATACAACAACATTGTGCACTTTTAAATCATTTTCTTTAGCCATATTAATTGTTTTTAAAGGAAACGTTTAAAAAGGTTTATAAATTTTTTGTCAATATCCTTCCCTGAACCCTACGCCGAACTCTTCTAAAATGATTCCATTTTCATCAACAGCTTCTCCGATAACAGAGGCATTGATTCCGTGCCCTTTCAATACATCAATAATTTTGTCAGCTTCTTTTGCGACAATAACAAACCCAACGCCCATGTTGAATGTCTTAAACATCTCCTTGTCTGAAACATTGCCTTTTTCCTGCATTGCTTTAAATATTGGCGTTATCTCCGCCCACTTATCTATTGTATAGCAGATTTTGTCATTTAGCCTCGCAATATTCAATATCCCTCCGCCGGTAATATTTGCCAGACCAGTAACGTCATTAAAGCATTTATCCAACACATCCAGAATGGGTTTTACATAGATTGTTGTGGGAGTTAATATTTGCGGGGCGTATTTTTCAATATCTTCCTTGTTGCTCAGCAAAAC
>QMVB01000040.1 GCA_003660905.1 Candidatus Nanohalarchaeota archaeon
GCTTTTTTTGGAGCAAATTTCTTTTTGCCGAAACTAAACTACTTGCGAAATTTTGCAGTTTAGTTGCGATGCAAAAAAAATACAAGCGATATTGATAGTATTTATGTGTTCTGCTTGTATATTTGACTGCGAGTGAGATTGAAATTAGCAGGCAAATATATTCGAAGGCGCAATTACCGCAACGAGTAATGCAAATTGCGTTTGAGATTATATCACGCCACAATACTTGCATTACTTTTGTGCCGTGATATAATTCAATTCACTTTTTTGATTGTATTTCTAAAAACTAAAAAGCGAAGTTCCATAGGAAATCAAGGTCAGGGGGCATATAAAATATTCTTAATGTGTTTTAGGGGTTTTGTTGCTATTTTGTTTGAATAATTCATATTAAAAGAGAATCAATTTTCGAAGAATTTGGCGATGCAATTGCTATAAGGTAAAAAAAGCATAACACAATAAACTTTTTTTAAATATTGAAAATAATGACTTTCAATTGTTCAATGATGTTTTCTTTTGGAACTTCTTCATCTACTAATTTATATGCCAGATTTTTCATTCTTCTTGAAGCTGTCAAATGAGGATCACTGTGGACTATTGGCTGTTTCTTATACACAGAGCGCCTTATCTTGTGATGGTATGGTATTTCGCACACCACAGGCAGACCGACATATTCCTCGACATATTCTTTATTGTTTTCGTCTTTTTCTCCCCTGACCTTGTTTAATACAATGCCAACTATATCTTTTTCTTTTAATTCAAGGAGTTTTTTTGTATGAAGCGCGTTTATTAGTGAGGCAGGATCAGGATTGGTTATAATAATGGAAATATCAGATGAATTTATCGCCGCCTGTACTTCTTCTCCAAGGCCTGCCGCAGCATCAATTAAAATCACATCGTATTCTCCAAGCAGTTCGAAAATATGATTCTTTAAATCAAACTCTTTATTATCATATTTGAGCTTGGATAAAGAGGCAGGAATTATTGAAAAACCAATAGGGTGCCTGTATATTGCCTGCGTGATAAATGCCTTGCCGTCAAGCACATCATTTAATGTTATAAGATTATCTGTTGCTTCAATTCCGAGATGAATATGCAGGTTTGAGCCAGTGACATTCCCGTCAATTACAAGCACGTTTTTCCCTGCCTTTACAAGAGAAGTGCTTAGATTCGTAACAAGCGTTGTTTTTCCAACCCCGCCTTTTCCAGATACAACTGAAAGAATCCTTGTCATAGTAATATATAGCTAATAATCTTTAAAAATTATGTATTTTTTGCTGTTTTTGTTCATTTACTCTTTTGCCATTTTCCACATAAAATTGAAGTATTTTTTATAACTCTCTGATATTTCTTTGCTTTTAATGAAAATTATCATTGGCTTTGATAAAATAATCAGATGTACATAATCTCCATATACGACAAAAATAAGAGGACTGCAAAATGTTTTTGGCAGGTATTTTACCTTATCTTCTTCAGGATAATCAGGTGATTTTCCTTTTATTTCTTCATTGAGAATTATTTTGCCCTTTATTTTTTCTTTTCTTCTTTTCATCAAATGCTGGGGCATATAGTATTTGAGAAAATCAAAAATCTCTGCCTTGTTTGAATATACATACAGTGTTTTTTTAATTGTCAATTGATGCCTTAAGATATTCTTGATGCCTTGCTTATCATCATAGATATTGATGATTATATTTTCCTCTTCTTTTTTATGCTTGTATCTCCAGGAAAGTTCAGGCATTATTGATTCAAGATTTTTCTTTTTTTCTTCTAAAATATTGATAAGCGCTTTTGGATTTATAGCGCAATACTGCTTTTCATCGTTTTTTGTCACATAATTTACAATACCTAAATTTATCAGTTTTTTGATGATATTATGGCACCCTCTTCTTGTTATTTTAGTTTTCTCCATTATTTGGCTAATGGTTTTTGTATTTTTGCCTAAAAGAGCAACATAAACGCAAGCTTCTTTGTTCGTCAAACCAAACTCTTCAAGGAATTTCAAATCCATATTATTATTGTCCTATTAAAATTTATATAGGTATTTGCTCCTTTTGGTGAATTACCCGTAGTTCACCTATTTTCATATTCTGCAAATGCCATATATTGAGGTAGGGTTGGCAACAATTCTAAATCAAGAAAAGAGGGTGATAAAAATGGATAATAAAAAACAGAAGTATGTATTGATAATATTAGTCATAATAGGAGTTATAGCAATTGGTTCTTACAGTATTCATTCAATAACAGGGCATACAATTGGTAGAACTTCAAAAACACAGGATGTTACAGTAATGATGCCTTTTCCGCCTTTAAGTATATGGGCGCCGTTTTATACTGCATTGGATAAAGGATATTATGAGAAAGAAGGATTGAATGTAAATATATTGCATAGCAATGAAGGTTCAATGGGATCTATTAAACAAGTTGTATCAGATAATGCTCAATTTGGATATGCAGGAGTAGAATCTATAGTTCTTGCCAGATCAAAAGATATGCCTGTGATTGCAATATATAAAATTGAGCAAAGACAGCCGTTTAGGATTATTGCAAAAAAAGAGACAGGCATTGCAGAACTCAATGATCTGGTTGGAAAAAAATTTGCAACGCCGTCTTTTGGCAGTTCAGCATATATAATAGACAGAATAATGCTGCACAAAGCAGGGGTGGATTACAATAAGATAGATTTTATTCCAACAGGTGCAATGGCAAGATTACCATCTTTTTTGCAAAACAAAGTGGATGCAATGGACTCGCATCTGATCTATGAAATAATCTTAAATCTCCAGAACAAACCAATAAATGTAATTCAAGCAAGCGATTATACAAACATGCCTGGGATTCAGGTAATTACAAGCGAAAAGATGATAAAAGAAAATCCTGAACTGGTTGAAAAGTTTGTCAGGGCAACAAAAAAAGGGTTGGTGGATGCCATAGACAATCCTGAAGGAGCAATAGATTCTTTCATTGAATTTAGTCCTGAAGCTGCCGAAAAAAAGGAATTTAATCTTGCCTTATGGAAAAAGCACATAGACGAAATATTGCTGGATGAAAACGGTCAAATACCAAATGGAAAGTTTTCATACAACAAATGGGCTGAAGCTCAAAATGAACTGGATGATGTAGGTTTGCTCGATAAGAAAACTCCTGTTTCAGAGATGTACACAAACAAATTCCTCCCAAACTAATTTTCTTCTTCTTTTTATATTTTTCTTTTAATTAATAATCATGAACAAAAAAATAATTTCTTTGCAGATTTTTGTTTTTGTTGGATTTATTTTCCTCTGGAAGTTCGTAATTTTTGTCTTTAACTTCCCGGAATTCATCCTGCCGCAACCAGAAACTGTTTTTATCCAGTGGTATCTGCTGCTAAAAAGCGGTCTTCTTCTTAAACACACAATGGTTACCTTGTCTGAAACACTCATAGGCTTTACAATCGGCATTTTTCTTGGCATTGTTCCAGGATATTTTGTCGCAAAATCAAGCAAAATAGACCAGACTCTTTCTCCTTATCTTGTTGCACTCCAAACTGCCCCGAAAATTGCTCTTGCGCCTTTGATTGTAATGTGGTTTGGTTTTGGGATTTTATCAAAAATAATCATTGTTGCACTAATTGTCTTCTTTCCGATTTTGGTAAACATAATTGTCGGGATAAGGAGCGTTGACAAAAATCTGCTTGATCTGATGAAAATCCTGAATGCATCTAAACTGCAGGTCTTAAGGCTCGTGGAATTGCCGGCATCAATGCCGGTATTGTTTGCTGCATTCAAGACAGGAATAACTCTTGCAGTTATTGGCGCAGTTGTTGGAGAATTTATCGGGGCAAATGAAGGTTTGGGCTATCTTACAATTTATGCAGCAGGGCTGATGGACACCCCGCAGGTTTTTGTCGCAATTTTCCAGCTGACCATTATTGGAATATTATTGTATTTGCTTATAGATTATATAGAAGGGAAAATAATCCCATGGTACAGAGAAGGTGAAGTAGATGTTGTTAAAAATGCAGAATATTGAATTGGTCTATTGTTCGGGCAAAAAGCAAGTCAAAGCCCTCGACAATATCTCTGTGGACGTGGAAAAAGGAGAGTTCCTCTCTATTGTCGGACCTTCGGGATGCGGGAAAACAACGATTTTGAAAATCATTGCCAGGTTGATAAATCCAACAAAAGGAAAGATAATCAAGCCGGATGATTTTGAAGTCGGATATGTTTTCCAGAATTCAACCCTGCTGAAATGGAGAAGCATCATCGACAATATTGCATTGCCTCTTGAAATCAAAGGAATAGAAAAACAAGAGGCATACTCAAAAGCAGAAGAAGCCATGAATATAGTTGAGTTGGAAGAGTTCAGGGATGCTTATCCAAAAGATTTAAGCGGAGGGATGAGGCACAGGGCTGCAATTGCAAGAGCTTTAGTTTATGACCCGGAAATTTTACTGATGGACGAGCCATTTGGCGCCCTTGATGAGCCGACAAGATTGAAACTTAATGTTGAAATTAACAGAATTTGGATAAAGACCCACAGGACTGTAATTTTTGTCACGCACAATGTCGGCGAGGCTGTTTTTTTGTCAAATAGAGTTGCAGTACTTTCAAAAAGACCAGCGCATATAAAAAAGATAATTAAAATTGACCTGCCAAAACAAAGGACTTTAGAAATTCTGGACTCTGAAAAATACATAAAACAAGTTTTGAAGATAAGGAAAATTTTTAGCCAATAGGTGAAATATAATATGCTCTCAAAAAATAATATAAAAGAATGCGTCCTTGAATTAAAAAATCAATTAAAGCCGCAGGAAAAAGGAGATATTGCTTTTTTTAGGAACAAAGAGAAGTATATACCTCATAAGATAAATAAGGAGTATTTCAAGGATATTAAAAGGACAGGCACTTTTGGGAAGAGGAAAGTCGCATTCATTGACGGAGGAAACAATACGATTTTGTCTGCATCTAATTTTTGCGTTGTGCTTAATCGTCTTCATTTCTCCTTGTATGAGAATAACATCCGCCTAAAGCCGTTGATTGCCGATACAGTTGAGTTTATATCAGTCTGCACTTCTGTAGTGCAGGACAATGAGATATATTTCAATATCAATATTGCTTCAGATAATAAATTGTTTGATGGATGCAGGACAATAAATATTTCCTCTGTGGATAAGTCAATCAGTTCAGGTCTTTACAGGGCAAAGATAAGCAAAATCGCAGATGTCGCAAGAAAGTATGCAGAATGGAACTATGCTAAGCAAATAGCTGAGGAACAGCTTGATGTTGGAGACGTAATATTAAGGGACGGAACTTTGGAAGCGCGCTTTACAGGGGAGGTGAACTTTGCAGACGCAGCATACGAGGCATGCATGAAAAAAAACATTGCTTTTGTAGGTGTTGCCAAAACAACAACACTTTTTACAAATACAGGGGCGAATTTTGCATCAGTGCTTGGTTCTCATGCTCCTATGAATAAGATATGGTATTATTATCCTATAGTCGACATCAATTCAAAATACCACAGAGCAAAAATGTATTTTTCAAAAATGCACAAAAAATCAAGCCGCATTTTAAGGGTTGACCTGTTCAATGAGTCAAAATGCGACATAGACGAATTGTTTTGGCTCCTTGCAGACAATTCAAAAGATCCCTGCTTTTTCGGCTATCCTTACGGCTTGATTGAAGCGCACAAGATGGCGCTTGTAACAAACAAGGAACTCCAGTACTATAAAACAATGGCGTCTGCTTACCTTGACAAATCATCCATGTCGGATTTAAGTTCACAGGACGGGCATGACGAACTGGACCGGGCCGTATAATATAGGATAATCCTATCACAACAACAAATCAGGATTTCTGTTAAAAAAATCCGTCATAGCGCATTCTTTGTTTTCAATTGCTTTTAATTCATCAAGTGATACCCATTTAAATTCTTCAGCTTCATAGGAATCCATTTTCGGCTCTTCATTTCTTTTTACACAATAAATATTTTTGCAATTGATTTATAAGAAAAATATTACCGCAAAAATCTTTAATGTTGTGTTTAAACTTCTACATAAGATACACTTTATACGCAATTCCGCCCGGGAATCTCCAGACTTTAAATCGCAGGCACATCACAATGAGAAACCTATTATCTTTCTCAATAAATGCACCGCAAGTAACCTGATGACCTCTTAATTCTGCTCTTTCCCTAATGTTTATCAAGAATTATTCTTCATCATCTTCTCAGTATATTCTTTAATTTTCGACTCTTTTGCCGTGCCTTTTTTTATCTCTTCCAAAGTCGGCGCAAGTCCGCATCCAAGCTCTCCTTCTGTGCAGTATCCTCTTTGCATGCATGATGCGCCTGCATTTTCAAATACAACAGGGGCTTTTTCTTTCACAAGCTTTAGCATCCTGTATGCCAGTTCATGGATTTCCCACTGCGCCCTTTTGCAGCAGCGAAGGGCAAAAAAATTCATCAGGCTTCTTGCATTCATAGTCACCACAAAATTTGTCTTTGCAGCATTTGGAAAGCAGTATCTTGCATCTTCCGGCGCAATTCCTAAATCAAGAAGTTTCTGGTATGCATCGGCTGATTTTTCAATAGATTCATCAAATATTTTTTTTGCTTCCTTGTTTTTTTCTATCTTTGGAGGAACTACAGTATTAAGTTCATTGAATTTCACATATCTCTGGCTTTGCTGGGTGAAAGAAGCAATCCTGTGCCTTACAAGTTCATGGGAGCATGCCCTTGAAATTCCCTCTATTGAAAAAGAGAAATAGCTGTGCTCTATTACAGAATGATGCCCGTATGCAACAACTCTTCTGATGAAATCATCAGTCTGCTCTTTTGTTTTCGTCTTGCGCAACTCAGCCGGGCTTCTTTTAGAGCAGGATGTAAATGCAGCAATCCCCGGCATTTTGTCGCAGTCTATCGTATAAGAAATTAAATCTACTTTCATATTTTCCCCTCATATAGTATAGGGAAGAAATGTTTAAATAAATAATGCCATGTATTTTTTTAATATTGAGAAACCTGCTGCAATATGAAAGAAATTAATCTTAAGGGGACAGGATTGAAAGTTTCGCCATCTGAAAAAAAAGGAATAAATCTTATTAAAAAATCCGATAAAAATATTCTTGGCATAGGCATAAGCACAGGCGGTTTTGCAGAAGTTCAAATGTCATTAAAAAACAAGAATGAGAAAATAATCGCTACAACCATTGATAAAAAAGGTCTGACCGACACTAAAAAATACTTGAAAGGATCGGTTTAAATAATAAAATTTTACCCAGATTTAGAGAGGTTGCTAAAGAAATACCTTATGATAATGATTTCTTTGATTACATTTATGCAAGATTAATTCTCCGCTATCTCTCAAAAAATAAGCTTGAACATGCCCTTAAAGAAACATATAGAGCGTTAAAGTCAAATGGAAAGCTTTTTGTTGTTGTCAGATCAAAAAAAGAATGGGGAGCAAACCAGCCCAATTCGCCTTTTGATAAAGAGTCCAAAATGCTTTTTTATCATGTATATGATCTTAATATGAAAACAATAGGTGGTTTTTTTTCAAGATATTTTCATACAAAACAACCATTGCAAACCATCTTAATGAAACAGGATTTAATATTATTTCCATTGAAGAATATCAAGAGCAATTGTATCATGATTATACGAGAACAATACCTATGCCGAAAATTTCTTCTGCGATTGAAGTGATTACTGCTAAGTGAATGAGATTTAGGAAAATTGCAGATGTATTTGCCAGACTATCGTTGCTCATAATCGGTGTTAGGAGCATATGGATTGATATGGCTGAAAAGACAATGTATACGAGAATGTCTTGAAAAATTTCTTACGCAATTTTATCATTTATTTACAACCCAACTTTGACAGTTTGACGCCAAAAAAGACAGGAAAGCCTATTTGACAGTTTGCAAAAAACAGGATTTTTCAATAGAATTTATGTGATAATTGCTTGTTTTTAACTACAACTCC
>QMVB01000041.1 GCA_003660905.1 Candidatus Nanohalarchaeota archaeon
CCGAAATTATTGCATGCACGCCCCTGTGCCAAAAATCGCTTTTGTGTATTTCCTCTCTTGTTTTCTGTCCGATTACTTCGTCTTTTTCATTTACAATAGCAAGTATCTCGCTCATAAATATTTTTTCAAATCAACATCAGGATACCCTTCCTTTTTGAATTTACTTTTATCAACACCCGCTGGAATTGTCGCATCAATCCCTGCCTTTGTTGTCCTCGCCTTCCCGCTGGATAAATCCGAAGACAAATCCAGGGAAGAGCCTTTCTGATTTTTAAAAATATACAAATCCTTATCTGCCTGAAATCTTGTCGCAATTGCGCTTTCAACAGAGGCAGGGTTTCTTATGTTAATATCTTCATCAACAATAATGCAATGCTTCAGGGATTTATGCCCGATAAAGCAGGCATCTATTGCTTTGACTGCATCATCTTTGTTTTTTTTCTCAATCTTTACAACGGCATGCAGCCACGAGCAACCGCCCGGTGTAATGCAAACATCAAGGCATTTGCATACTTTATTTACTTCTTTAAATATCGTCGGCTCGCGAGGCATTCCCATCAATAATTTGTGCTCTGATTTTCCCGGGAGCAGTGCCTGGTAAACCGGATTTTTCCTTGTAGTAATATGTTTTATTTTAATTACCGGCTGCCTGCGGACAATATCATAAGTTTCAGTCAAATCAAGAAAAGGACCTTCATCCACATATTCTCCGGTAAATTCTCCTTCCAATACAATCTCGCAGTCTGCAGGAACTTCTAAATCAATGGTTTTGCATTTAACCAATGGTGTATATTCCAAAGCATTTGCCATTCCAAGTTCGCTTTTGTCCTTTGCAATAGACGTTGCCGCCGCAAGCAATACAGAAACAGAATTTCCTATGCAGACAGCAATCTCCAAGTTCTTGTTTTTTTTCAGGGCGAGGTCTGTGCCTCTTTCTTCAATAATCCTGCCGACCAGTTTATTCTTGCCGACAACCATTAATCTGTGGATGCACATGTTGACTCCGTTGTCTTTGTCTTTTATTATGCAAACCCCGCAAGTTAAATACCTGCCGCCGTCTTCCTTTTTATGGAATAAAAAGGGAAATTTAAATAAATCAACATCGCTTATTTCAACTTCCTGGCAGAGCGCTTTTTCAATTATTTTCGGTTCTTTTGGTTTGTCTATTGCATCAATCATTTTTTGGACTATTTTGTCTTCTGCGATATTCAGAGATTCTGCAATTAATTTCGGGGAGGAGCAGAGTCCACTGACTACATTAATGTCCTGATTGTCCACTTTTTCAAACAAGACCGGCTTCCCGTCCAGTTTATATAAAATATTTGCAATCTCGCAGTCAGACGACACATTTTTTTTTATTTTCTTCAGTTGTCCTCTTTTGTCAAGATAATCTATAAATTCTCTTAATTCCATATTATTTTCCCTCCTTTCTTTCAAGTCTCTTAACGCTCTCTGGTTTTTCTAAATAGTTTTCAGGAGTGCTGATTTTTTCTTTTGATTTAATTTCTAATTTTTTTCTTGCATCTCCTGCAATTTCACCGCCTTCCTTTGCAGCATTTTTGTTTTCAATAAATCCTATTGCTTCTTTGCCTCTGGCAATCTTTGTGGTAGATGCTTCGCCAAGCATCGTAAAAATTAATTCTAAATCAGTCATGTGGTCTCTTAGGTTTTCTTTCTTCAATCCTTTGTAATTTTTATATTCATTTGGAGTCATGCCAAAGGTTGCCTTGGAGATTTCAGCTGTTAGGATTGAGTATTCTTTTGTAGTTTCGATTCCTCTGCTGTCCCATTCATCCGTTAGTTCATCTCTTATTGCAATACCTCTGACTCGCTTTTCAATCCAGTTGTCAGAATAGCCTTTTTCTTTGTAGATTTCTTTCATCCGTTTTTGGGCAAGTTCCGGGTCTTGAATTTCCTGTACTCGTTCGTAGCCGACTTTTGCAAGCCAGCGTTTGAAAGGTTCTGCTTTAGGGGAAGGAATAGACTGTATTAACCTAAATGCATTTTTCGTATTCACGCAATCTGTGTTGTAATATTTGCCATCTGTTGATTGTAGTTTCAGTTGGTTACAAATTGTAACCAACTGGTTTTCCCTATGTTTTAGAACTTTCCAGTAATTATTGGGATTTGGACTATCTGTCAAAACCCCCACAACATCAACCACAGAAAAATACCACTCTTCATTGTGCCATATTCGTCTTATTTTCTTGTCTTCAAATACAATTAATGCATTGTTTGATTCCATAAATCATCTCTCTACAATCGTCCCTATCGACTCATCTCCATCCAGAGCTTTTTTTACATTTCCTTCAACAAGAGCACTGATAATCTGCGATTTAATTCCGCAATCGGCAATTTCCATCAATTCCGTTACTTTCCTAAGCATCCCCCCTGTAACATCAACAGTGTTTGAACCAGTTATTCCTTTTTTTATTTTTCCAAAATTGGTTTTGTTTATTTTCTTAATCAACTTTGCTTTTTCATCTTCAAATGGATTTGAAGTGAATATCCCATTAACATTTGTCGCATGGATTATTTTGTCAAATTTGAGTTTTTTTGCCAGGTACGGCGCAATCTCATCCCCGGATAAAATAGAGCATTTAATGACTTCATCAAAGGCAGGAACTCCATACAATACAGGAACTATTCCCGTATTCATCAACCCTTCAATTGCATCTGCATCCATTCGAGAGAGTTTTTTATTCTTCATCACTGCCATTGCCGATGCCTGCACAGGCATTGCAGGTATTCCATTTTCAATTAGGACTTCAGTTGCAATAAGGTCAAGTTCATTCTGAAGCCTTTGGGTTTGCGCAAAATCAATCAACTGGGATTTTGTTTTTACACCATTGTGGATGTCAGTTTTATGCACAATTTGGTGCCCGTAAGAGCCAGCCCCATGAATGATTATCAGTTTCGCTGTCTTATTTAAATTGTAAAACTCGCCTATTTGTTTTGCTATTTTTTGCAGATTTTCCATGTTCACAGCAGGCACTTCTTCTTCTTTTTTCGTGATGACTGAACCTCCTATTTTCAATATTATTCTTTCCATATATTTATCTCTTCAACAACGTACTAATCACTCCCGAAGACCCCGAGGTATTTTGTTGTTTCTGCGGCATAAACGGAGATAATGCGCCCGCAAGATTATGCAGATTCAATGATTGGAGTATTACTTTCCCCGGACCTGTAAGATTCGTCAAAAACAGGCCTTCTCCTCCAAGAAGCATCGTCTTTATTCCTTTGACTCGTTCAATATTGTAGCTTACCGATTCGTCCCATCCTACGACGCTTCCAGTATCTACCTTCAGGGATTCCCCGGCTTTTAGGTTGAATTCAACAAAATCCCCGCATGCATGGATGAAAGCTGTTCCTTTTCCGCTGAGTTTTTCTATAATAAATCCCTCTCCGCCAAAGAGCAAAGCCCCTAATTTTTTCTGGAATGCGATGCTCAATCCCACGCTATCCTCTGCACAGAGGAATGCATCTTTCTGCGCCATAAATCCCTTGCCCTGCTTGATTTCAATTGCATGAATAGTTCCCGGAGCATTGCCTCCAAAAGCCACAGTAGCTTTTCCCCCGCCGGATTTAAATTCCATCATAAACATACTTTCTCCCACAAGAAGTTTTCTCCCCAGAGATTTCATCAAGCCACCTTTCATTTTTGCTTCCATCTTCATATTGGAACTCATATACACCATTGCACCCGCTTCGCCATATACTTTTTCTCCAGCTTCCAATTCAATGACTACAAGCTGAAGATTATTCCCTGTTATTTTGTATTTCATAATTGTCACAAACAATAATAGATAAAAGAAATATAAAAAATTATCTTTCTGTGGTTTTATTGGGTGTTGTTGCGCAAATTTTTAAATTAAGGTAGTATCAAAGAAACATAGTGTGTAAAAAGATAAAAAAGATAGGATATCAAGCGAAATTGGCGGAATTTTGAGATATGTTATCAATCAGAGGTGTATTTAACGCCCTTTTTATAATAAACTTTTTTTGCTATTTTTTCAATCTCAATTGCATCATCTATAGGGCAAATCAATTGGCTATTGTTTCTTGCATGCACCAGATTGTCTATCATTCTGGCTATTGGCGTCCAACCATATACCGGCTTGCCATCAAGCATCTTATCCTTCATTGCATATTTGTCCATATTAAGAAAAGTTGCACCTAAATTTTTCAATAAAGGAATTAAATTAGAATCAGAAGTATCCAGGATTCCTCTTTTTATTTGATCAAGAAGCACATATATATTTGCATTGCCTCTTATAACTGCGCTTATAGGAGTCATACCAGGCAATCGTGTAATTGTTTGTCCAAAATACGCTTTTGTATAATTTGTCTTGCCGTCAAGCATTATGAAATATCTTCTTTCCCTGTCTTCATCAAACCCTCCTCTTATATCGCACAATGTTCCGTCATTGAATCGCAATCTAAATTTCGTATTCACATCACCTATATAAGGCATATTTTTTTCTTTCCAGGTCAGCATTTCAATTTCATCTATATTTGGCTGTACTCTGCTAAAAGGAGCAGAAGACACGTGTTTTTTTATCAAATCAATCTCTGACAAATCATGAACCAGATCCTCCAGTAATATTCTTGATCCCTCTCCTCCACCGAGCCCTCTATGCGTAATGCCAACAAGATTTTTCCCTCGCCAATTAAAAAAATATTTTGGCTTGTAACTGGATCTGCGTATATCGTCAATTATACTCAAAACAACAGGATGCGCCCTTTCTACATAATTTACCTGAATCTTATTATTCGGATATCTATTCATGATTTTTATGGTATGTTCTACATCTTCAGTAGTTGGCTTTTCAAGAAAAATATGTTTTTTATAATAAAGTCCAAGAATTAAAAAATAAATATGAAAATCTGTCGGCACAGAAATACTCCAGAAATTAGTATTATCAACTATTTCTCTTAATATTTGATTTTCATTTACTTTCCAATAAAGACCACGTATATATCCTTTTTTTAGATCAAGGCATTGCGTAAGATCCTCATTTATGAATTTTGCTCCAATTTCATTTGCCAATGCCTGTGCTGTTGGATTGATATCAATTATATATTCTACTTTCGCAACTCTTGCCCAGTCTTTTGCTTCAACAGAACCAATATTTCCGGCACCAAAAACAGCCACTCTATTAACCATATTATATCATATAAGTTATATTTATAAAAATTGCTAAGGGATATTGTCAATTATCAAAAACTCATCTTAAAAATTTTCTTAAACACTATGCTCGCAATTATCGACACCATAATATAAATTCCCAGCCATCCAAACGTTGTTTTCCATAAAAAACCAAAAGGAGACAAAGAAAGCCATGGGATGCCAAGCCCCATCGGGAAAGTGTAAATAACATCTAAAAAATATTTCCTGATAATGGGGAATGCAATAATGAAAAGAGGCATTGTATACATCGTCGGCTTCATTGTCATCATCATTTGCTTTTTGGTCAACTCCATTGTTCTTGCAAGCATCTTATTTGTTTTTGCAACATCGTTTTTCTTCTGGGCTTCCTTCATGTCTTTTTGAAGGGATTTGATTTCAGCCCTTATTCTCTTCATTGCAACATGATCTATTGTTTTTTTCTGGATCAGTGTTACCACTAAAGACAGACCTGATGAAATCAGGGTCAACTGAATAAGGGGATCTAAAAACATATCAAAAATCATTTTCCTTATTCTGTGGTCTCTTTTTCATCTTCCCCGTCATTGACGCATTTAAGCGTTGAATTCTTTGAAAAGTTTAAACTTAAATTATTGTTCCATTCTCTAACATATGCATTTTCTATTTCAACTTTTTTTGCATTCTTCACTTCATCAATCTTTTCCTGCCATAATGTAAGATTTATCCTTCCGGTCTTATCTTCTATTACTGCATCTGCAACATCTCTTGGTCCGAATTTTGTATTTATTGTCCTGGGTTCGCCTACTTCTACTACATGTGCGCTTACGCTAACACTTTCTGAGTCTTTTGTTATATCTGATATATCCATAATACTCTACCTTTTCACATAGATAAAATAAAGTTTTATAATATTATCTGCCGCATTGCCGTAAATAATAAATATATCGCGGCACAAAAGTAATCATATTGCTTGTTATGCTAATTGTATCTTCATACATATTCTCCTGCAAATTTACAATTTATTCTTTTGCGGTTGAAAACGAGCAGAACACATAAATACTGTCAAATATCGATTATATTTTTTTTGTATTATTTTCTGCTATGCATAAATAGTAAGCAGAAAATAAGCTTAAAAGTAGTATTTTACGCAAGGAAACATTTATGATTAGTTCAACCCGATAGATAATATTATGCAGCTATAGTTTATATTCAACGGGTTAACCTATTAGATAATATTGTATTTTAGTCTATTTAACGGGTCAGGCTGTCGCACAATTCAAAATCCTAAGAAAAAGAAGATCAAATATATATTTATATCAAAAAACAAGCCCTTAATTTTAGAACTATTTTATTGCGGGATATCCTCGGTTTTTATGCATTATATTTTATATGAAGCGGGACACTCAAATACAACTCTTCATATTAACCATGCCCAGCATTTTTAACATTAAACTCAATTGTTTTTATCTCTTCCAAAGCCCGTCATCGAGTTCACTATTCACAGTAATTTTTTTCAATTTAACATCCAAAACGCAAAAGACAAATAAATGGATCAAATCCTTTGATAATTTTATCTCATGCTTCATGATATTGATAAACCCATATTCCTCATCGCTTTCTTTGGTCCCCTTACGCCTCACAATCCTTAAAAAATAGATTTTATGTGTCTTGAAATTCTTAGCAGTTCTATTCTCCAAATCAACATCCTCAAAATTCCTATCAACAATCTTAATTATGCCTCTCCAGATAATCTCCCCATATATCAAAACATCTCACAAAAATTACTTTTAGGATACACTAATTTCATCCCGAAGTATTCTTTTTCAAATATCTTCCCCTTGCTTCTATCTTCTCCAGTCTATTCTGTATCCTGAATGCCTCTTTTGAATCCAAATATACTGCATATTTTTCCTTAAATAAGCGTGGGCACTCTTTCAGCGCAGGAAATGTAGCATCAAATGATTTTATGAAATTATGGATATCCATTGCCTTGTCTTCATCTCTGTGCGATTTATTCCCGAATCCAAAATCTATAAAATAAGGCACTTCCTTTTTATTTTTAATGGCAACAATTATATTTGAGGTAGTCAAATCCCCGTGGACTATATTGTTCTGGTGCATCTGCGCAACAAAAAAGGCACATCTGTCCAGGATTGATTTCACTTTCTTTTTGCTTCTAACTTTAATGTAGTTATCCAGGTTTTCTCCTTCAATGAATTCGATTTTCAATGTGTATTCGTCTTCTATTGAAACATCGGGGACCGGTATTTTGTGCGATTTGCATACTTTCAAAAGCATTGCCTCTTTCTTTGTTCGCATCTTTCTTATATGTTCATCTAGCATTAGAACACGGTATTTTTTTCTTATTCTTCTTTTCAGAATATATTTCTCTTCACAG
This sequence comes from Candidatus Nanohalarchaeota archaeon, assembly GCA_003660905.1. GTDB lineage: Archaea > EX4484-52 > EX4484-52 > EX4484-52 > EX4484-52 > EX4484-52. The sequence goes on from QMVB01000041.1 coordinate 7,551, forward strand.
GCAATTATGTCTGCTTCAGCCCCTATTTTCATAAAAATATGTTTGTCCCGTCCCTAAAGACGTTCCTCCTTATTTTCTTTGACATTTGTTTTTTTAATTCTTCCGGTAAAAGAAGTTGAAGATGATTCTTGCCAGAACAGGAGATACTGGTCATGTGCCTATGTATTTAGAATAATCCCTTAAGAAGGAATTGCCAAAAAAGGCAATGCCCATTAGGACTATATTATTCAATTATTATTTAATGCGAGGAGATATGTGCATAAACGAGTCCTCTACACTGCTTCATCCAAAAAAATGAAGCTCCCGCCGTTCGCTTCGCTCACTCCGCAGCAAGCTGGAGGGCATCTTC
>QMVB01000042.1 GCA_003660905.1 Candidatus Nanohalarchaeota archaeon
AAAAAAGCATACAAAAAAACCCTCAAAGGAATCAAATATGCAGGCTATGCAGGTGCAGAAGGCGTTGAAGCTGTAGGAGAAGGCGCACTAGCCACTACAGAAGCTGTTGGATCCATCTTAAAAAAAGGACCAGCCCCAATACAAACATTCATGTATGCATGGTCTAGAATCAACAAAAATATAAGATTTCTGATTTTCATTTTGACACTTGTCGCAATATTATTTATCCCAATGGGAATCTTTCGTTTTGTTGGTTGGGCAGTTGCAGCAGCTGGAATGTTTCTTATCTCATTGATATATTGGGTTTTTGTTAATTTCTTTAACAGTATTGCATATATCTTCGTGACCATAATAAATGGCGTTGCTAGAATCTTTATGCAACTTATTATATGGGTTGTGAATGGGATTACAAGCATCATTGGCGCTCCTGCATGGGTGGCAGGACAAAAACTTGCAAACAACGTTCTGATAACTTATAAAGAAATTGCTACTGTTCCAAAACTTATGACGCCAGTTGCACCAAAATGGACAGGCAACCAAACGCTTATTGAATGGATCGTTAGAGATATAGCAGGAATTAAATCGTTTAATCTTGGTTTTATCTGGAAACCCCTAGGAGATAGGATGGCGACCTGGTGTGCAACAGCGCCTTGGTATCAACTTGCGATAGTTGGTTTAATGCCGATTGTTATTCTGATTGTTGGCATTGTTGCGCTCTATTGGAAGGCAAAAAGAGAATATGAAATCTAAGGTGAGATATGAGTCCAAGAGACAAATTTCAAAAAGATATAGAATACAGAGAACTTCTAAAGCAGATTAGATCAGTTTCCGTAAAGGCAAGATATAACATTAAAAATGCTTATAGCATGTTTGTTAAAGAACATGGTTTTTTTGCTATTTTCAAACCAAAATATTGGTCAATTGTCGTTAGCATGATGTCTGTAGGTCTTTCAAATATCGGTCCCATGATCATAACTTGTTTGATCTCAGGAACTCTTTTTGCATTCTATTTCTCAGGATTGTTGGGTCTGGCATATATGGCATATTTTCTTGCATCTTTAATGTGTGCTTTGATAAATATACCTATAACAATTGGAAACGCAATTTTATTTGCAGTAAATGGTCTTAAACAGTTATTAATCGGCGGTTTTCTATATGTTATAAACACAATTGCATATTATTTTCTGGGGGCAATATATGCTGTTTTTGGATTTCTAAACAACATACCACTTATTGGCTATGCTATCCCAGATGATTTAAAATTTAAACCAATTCTATATACTGCGGATGTTTATCCAGACAAATTGATGGCATATGTTGAGCCAGATACATATAAAATTGCACTTGCTTTAGCAAAAGGCAACGCATTTGCATCGATAGTCTCATATACATTCGTTAGACCAGGAGTTCCAGTCTATCTGCCCACAAAATTCTTTCAATTCAAAATATCTTTTTATGAACCTCTTAGTGGTACAAAATCAACTGTCAGATTGCCGGTAATTCATCCTGTTGCCAAAACATCTAATTTCATTTGTAAATATAAACCACCGCCAGACAAAACAAAGAAGATACCATTGATTCCATCAGACTTTACAAATTTTAACTACTTAGGACAAGGACTAATTAAAAAAATTGAAGGTATTATAAATGCTGCAACAAATCCATTTAAATCTGGTATTAATGCATTAGCAAACCTATTGTTCGGAGAAAAGAAGCCACAATCATCTACTGTAGAAACAACGATACAGGTCGAAAATGAAACATTGGAGGTCAAAACACTAAGACCAGCAATAAATGTGCCTCCATATTTGAGACATCTATTGCCCCCACAAATGAGGCATGCAATTGGATTAATAAGTTAAGGAGAATAGAATATGCAGATAGATTTCATAAAAAAAACATACCAATACTTCAAATATCTATATTTTAAATTAGTTAGAAATCTCTTCATAAGAATTTGTCTTGTTATTTTAACAGCCTTTCTATTATCATTAACAGTTATTCTAGTTTTTAGTCTTGGAACAATTGATCTTATAAACATGATTTTGCTTTTAACAGGTTTGTCATCAATTTTGGCAGCCTTGCTTTGTTTCAGAAAACAGTTTTCATTCAATTTAGTTCTAATCGGTTACATTGTTTTATCACCTGCCTTTCCAATACTGCTATTTCCCTTGGTATTGATAATCTGTTATCAAATCTATCTTTCTTTGCTAAAGCGCAAATTCAAAAAGCTCAAAAAACTGGCTGAAACATCACCAGAAGATCTTGCAGGGTTGAAAACAACAACTGTTACAATTCATATTAAACGGGGGGATGAGGATTGAAAGTTGATCGCATTATTATAGCTATTTTATTTATCGGAATTGTCACATTAACACCTTTGATACAATGGATTGTCGAATCCTGTCATTTGACAATAGAACCGTGGCATATGATTGCTACAAGAGCCGGCGTTGGGATATGCACATATGTATCCGGCAGATATGCACTTTCTGGCTTGCTTGCAGACACTGAGTTTGGTAAAAAGCAAAAAGGAATTGGTAAGAGAAAAGTTATTCCTGCCCGCATTGTGGCAGGAGCTGTTATAATTGGAATAGCATGGTTTACAGTTTTGACATCAATTATCGCAGGACTCATAATTCCAGAAAACACAACCCAGCAGTTTTTAATATGGTCAGTTGACATACATGCACTATTTACAAGGATACTGGTCACTCTGTTTACAATAGCTGGAGTTTTTATCATAAGATCTGGCACAAAGAGAGAGATTGCACCACAGGTCACACAGTTTCCATTAAAATATGAGGAGGAAGAAATAGAGTATGAGAGTTGAAAAATATCTTTCAGATGAGGACAAAAAAGTTTACACTCTTATCTCAGTAATGGTCACATTGTTTCTGATTGTATGTTTCAACTTGTTGTTTGCACCATTGATTTTTTTGGCATACATGCTTTACATAATCTACAACAAGAACATGAAACTATCAACATTTGAACTATCAATTCTATTTTTATTTGTGCTTCCATTTTTAGGTTTTTCAATCATTGCACGCTTCTTTGGTTTTCCAATAGGTTTAATAATTATGATACCCATTATAGTTGTGACGCTCCTAATATTGTTGTATAAAAAATTAGGAGGAGGAGTATGAGATGAGAAAAACAATACCAGCCCTATTGATACTGGCTATGTTGATGGCACCAGTCTGTCTAGCCACAGATGCGGACACATATCCAAATGAGGCAATTACCGAGCTCAGAGCGGTTTTCCACGGAACAGCAGACAACATAACCTTGACCGTCTATGTAAAAGTAAATGATGCTGCAAAAGCACAGGGAGATCTGGAGATAGATGTCTACATTGATAACATCAATGTTTATTCTGCCCTTGCAACAGCTTTCGAAGATGGAGAAGACATACCTTGGGATTCGACAGAATACGGCAGTGGATGGCATACATTAAAAGTACAGTTCAGCAACCCGAATGAAGATATAAGCTGCAACCAGGCAGATAATGAACTATCTTTGCTAATCTCGACACCTGACTACTGGCTCGCCACTCTAATAAACAGCTATGGCTTTCTTGAGTACAGCATTTACAAATCTTTGAAACATACAGTCAATGGATATTTCGCTTTCTTCACAGTAATTCCATTGTGGGCATGGTTCATAGTATTGCTAATAATCATTGGACTCATAGTTATACTCAAAAAGAGGAAAAAAGAAAAGAGATCCATTCCGGTGCCATATTGGTTGAAAACAAACAAATAAAAGTTGATGCAAAATGTGGATGTTGCTATCCCTACTGCTATTGCTGTTTATAGGCATAGCTTCAGCCATATTTATGCTTGTTAGCAAAGGATCTGAGCGTAAAAGAGCAATGTATCTCTCATTGTTTGTAATGCTAGGGCTCATTGTTTTTATGATATTTAATGCAGGAGTTATCACAAAGATAATGGACACGGAGTTCAATGGAAAGCATACATCCACAACAATTGGTGATCTACTGGGATACACAGACGGATACAACCCATATTATGGCATATGGGGAGGAAAAAATCCTGATGATGATTATGATCGTGACGGCATAAAAAATATGTTTGATCCTGACGCTGATAATGATGGAGTTCCAGATCACAAAGAATATCCTTTTAGATTCAATGCCTTTGAACCAGATTTTGGCATAGATCGCCTAGAGGTATCATGGGATTCATCCAATGTTATACATATTAGAGCTTATCCAGTAAAGACATATGCTGGTTTGACTTGTTATGCCTATCTCTGTTTTGATGATTTTGAAATTCCTGGATCCTCAACAATATTTGACCATGCTGTGGAGTTCACATATCAGTATCCATCTGATGATAGGACACATTCTTTCAAAGTTGTATTAAAAACAAATGATGAATCAAAATATGCGAACAAGGCAAACAATGAGCTTGGCTATGTCTTGCCAGGCGGTATTTTATCAGCAATCAATTATGGCTTCTGGTATTCAAATCTTGAGGCAGCAGTTCACGGTGTGATCAGGAACACTGGTTTGAACATTGATCCAACTCTCAATCCTATCACCAATTTCTTTAGATCCACAATTGCCAATGTGCCACTATGGGCTTGGATAATAATATTGTTAATCATCATAATCGTTGTTTTAATAATCAAATACAAGCCAAGAGTGATATATGTCAGTGAGAAACCAAGCATTTGGAAGCGTATCTACTGGCGCATAACCGGTAAAAAACCAGAAGAATATGGCAGGGGAGACATTCTTGTTAAGATTAAAAAGTTCAAATAGTAAAACTTATTAAGATTCAAATTAATTCATAATATTGCCCTCACGTAAAAATTGGATAAATAGAAATTTTTGCCCTCTTTTATATACTGTATAGTATACATCGCATATAAAATTTACTATTCGAGAGGGAAAGGATGGGAATAAAAAATAGCACAAAAATAAAAATAGTTGCTTTTCTAATTCTCATCCTCTTATTATCCTCAGTTTTTTCAACATCATCTTTTTCAAAGCAACCACAGAAGGGAAAGAAAAAAATCATATTCAAAAACATTAAGAAAATATTTTTCACAGGCACAAAAGAATTTTCATCAAAAGAAACCGCTGGTGCTATGTCTTTTTTAAAATCACACAAAGATATAGAAAACATATCTATTGAATTATCCAATGAGAGTATAAATATTTCATTCATGCAATCAGATAAGAGAAATAAAGACGGATGGCTGCTACCATATTCAAACAATACTATCTATCTAAACAAAAAAGCTCTGAAAATACTGCTTGGCAATATTGAAAACATAGCTATTATGGATCATTATTTCACAACTGTAAATGACACTGAGGGAGAAATGCTCAAAATTGAGATAAAAGCGCAGAAACATGATAAAATTATGATAACATCTTTCAAAGAACCTGTTTTGCATAAAAAACTATATACCAAAGGATCAAAGAAAAGTATATTTTTGGAAACAAGAGCTATGTTTATAGAGCTTGTTAAGAAAGAAAAAAAATCCCTTGTCATCTCTTTTGACCATCCTGTAGATCATTCAGGGCAAACAGTTATAATAAACAAGGCATGGCTCAGACAGCAAGGTATAGAACATCCATATTTTGAATGGGGAGAAAAGAAACCTTGGAAACCAATTAGCTATACAGAAAATGAGACCTGTTATTTTATAAAACCAAAACATTTCTCAACAATTGGAATACATGAGGCAGCAAGCGGAACGACAACGGGCAGTTTAGAACAATTTCCAAGACCTACTAGAACATATCCATATTTCAAAGTCTGTAATCTGACAGGTAGTTATTCAGGCGCTTATCCAATAATGATTAAAGTTTTTTATAATAATGATAGCACAACTGATGTTAATTGTGAAGGGCTTTGTCAACCAGATTTTGACGATATAAGATTTCGTGATTATGATGATGGCAATTATCTAAGTTATTGGAAAGAAAGATATGTTGAAGCCGATTATGCAATTTTTTGGGTGAAGTTAACTCAAGATGCAATATCTGATGGCAAAATATATGTGTGTTATGGCAATCCTAATGTCAATGACACCGGTAGTCCTACTAATATTTTTACACTGTTTTATGATGACTTTTCTGAAGGTCTTAATTTAAGTATCTGGAAAAAAGTGTATCAGCCAGACGATATTTGGGTTGAAGATGGTGCACTTTTTGTAGGATACGGCGCAATTATCAGAACATACCAAACATTTGGAACGGGTACCGCATTGCGTACAAGGTGGAGATGTACTTATGCATCTACAAACACAGAAGCAGAGGTTGGATATGGGCGTTGGATTGATCGTGTTTTTGCAGCTGAGGCTATCTATGGAATTTATGCTCGGAACTTTGATAATTTTCGACTTTATACGTACACGACTAATGATGGAACAATAATAAATATAGATCGTGCAAAGGATACGGGCTATCATATATGGGACTATAGAAGATATGTCTCAAGTGCCAAAGCAGCTGCACTCATTGATGATATGTATGAAACAATATCAACAACAGATGTTCCGACAAGCAGCATGTCAATTGGTGCCGAAACGGAATGGGATACTCTACATGGAGGTAATTCAAGAATATTGATTGATTGGGTTGGTGTTAGACCATGGTCTGAAACAGGTCCTGTTTATAATAGCTCATTTGGAAATCAAACCTTTACAGTAATGAGATCTGCTGGTGCAACTAGCGAACTAGATAGTGTAGCCTTCTATCCTCTATTCAGTTGTTATTATGATTGGAGATTCTATTTAAAAATTCCAGTATCGACATCCGTCAGAGCAATCATAAATGTTACAAATACTTTGACAGGCGAAAATGCCACAAGAGTCAATAGTCTTGATGAATTGGATGATAACACATTTTATTATGATGCAGGAGAAAAATATGTATATATAGGAATATCAAACATGAGAACATCAAATGTGATAAAATGGAATATATATTGTTCATATGGCGCTTCCTTTGAGATTGCTTATCCAACTTTTCTACGAAGCGGAGATTACATCCATATACGTGGTCTCATAAAAGATGCTGATGGCAATCCAATTAGTGGAACGATTGCTGAAACATATTTATACGATGAAGATGGCTCTGTTGCCGTTGGTCCTATCAGTTGGAACTGCACAAATGGAAATTATCAGACAAGCATTGCAACAACAGGATTAACACCAGCTATTTATTCCATTGTAGTGCGATTTACAGATACGGTCTCTGGTATAACCTTTGAAGATGGAGCCACACTCACTCTCGATGTCCCAATAGAAGGGGGTGGGAGCAATGGACCCTATGCATCAGCCCATTTATATTACTCCTTCTTTGACAGTAATACTGGCACAGGTCTCAATGATGATTTCTTCAAATTCTACATCAGCGAAGATACGGTCTTTACAGAAGCTGATAGGGTAAAAGGAGGAGTATATCCAACACATCTCAGTCAAACATTATACTATAAGATCTGTGATTATTTTGGAAACAAGATCTATCCTACAGATGCAAGTTATAGCTCCATTTTCATCAATTATGCTGAGACTTATCTTGATGTTGGAGTTAGTCTCAGACAATTTCTTGTAAAAAACATGAACGATTCAACAGTATATTTCATCATAAGAGATCCCGATACTGGGCAGCAAGTTGGTAGATGGATCCCGCCATATGATAAAGAAACATTCTTTTTATTGGATAATACATATAATCTAACAATACAATATTACTACAACAATAATCAGACGCTTAAAAAAGTAGAATATGTTGATAATTTCTCAGTAAACAGCGATACATTCTATGTAATCTCTGGTTTCTCACTTGGAGATATTGTGATATATATCTGGAACACAAACTCAACCATCATGGATCAGATTGTAAATGT
>QMVB01000043.1 GCA_003660905.1 Candidatus Nanohalarchaeota archaeon
CGTATAACAGAGGGCATCTAAAACTACCCCTTTTAAGTTCTCCCTAAAACCTTCACAAGAGGGCAGTATTCCTTTAGGTCATCAAGAATTTTCCTCATCCTGCAATCTGTTTGCTTTATATCCAATTCAATAAAGAAATAATAATCCCACTGCTTTACTCTGCTTGGGCGGGAAAACAATTTTGTCAAATTAACTGAATGTTTTGAAAACACGCACAAAATATCCTTTAAAATCCCCACACGGTCGTATACAGTTACTGCTATCATTGTTTTTTTGGCTTTATAAACATCATCTATTTTTTTGTTTTTTGAAATAATATAAAACTCCGTTGCATTGCTGGGCAGGTCTTCAATGTATTCTGCCAAAACATTCAGATGGTATTCCTTTGCAGCCATTTTTGTTCCTATAAAGGCGACTGCGCTGTCCTTGTATTGATTTATGACTTTTGTTGTGCTTGCGCCTGTTGCCAGTTCAACGCCCGGGAGATTTTTTTTAAGCCACTCCCTTGTCTGGGCTATTGCCTGTGGATGAGACACGACCGTCTTTATCAAGTGAATGTCATTTGTCCTTGCAAGAAGATTGTGATGAATCAACTGCTTTACAGAAGCATTTACGACAACATCGGAATTTACAAGATTGTCATAGGTTTCGCACACAACGCCTTCTGCAGAGTTTTCCGCAGGAACTATGCCTGCATCTATATCGCCATTTATTATTTTTTCAAAGACAGAGCTTATCGTATTGGATGCAGTTAATTCTTTGCCGGAAAATGCAAAAGATGCAGCTGCATGAGTGTGCGTGCCTGCAGGACCAAGATAGCCGACTGTTTTTATTTTTCCGGAAGCTGTTTTTGCAAATGGGAGGTTTATGCCTGTCTTATCATGCTGTTCTAATATGGAACTGGTCTTAATCTCTGAAGTTTTGATAAAGATATCCAGCTCCTTTTTTAAATTCTCGAAATTTTCCACAAAAGCATCATTGTCTTTGTCTTTTATTGTTTTTTTTGCTTCTTTTACGATTTCTTCATAGGAGTCCAAAATCCCTGCAAATACAGGATTTTTCATCTGGAGGTCTGCATAAAGATGCGGGTTCTGCCCGAGGATTCTCCCGCAAATCATTGTCTGGAGGCGGAAAACAGGAGTTGAAAATCTGCTATTTATATCTATATTGCTGTTGGAGAGGGTTTTTATATAAGCTAAATTCATAAAATGAACAAGCGCCTGCATAAGTGCCATTTGTCTGTCATGTTCAGCAGGATTTATATATATAAGATTTGCCATGTTTTTTTCAAAGAGGTTCTTTATGGATGACCACAGCTTGTTTTTTCTTACAGGGCATACAGCAATGCACTGGTCTTTGATGCTCGTGACAAGAGGACCAAACATCGGGTGCAGACCAATTACTCCGACAGTTTTTTTTGCTTTTTTCATCTCTTCAATTGGCTCTTTTTTAAGCGAGGTAAAGTCCATGAGCAGGGAATCGTCTTTCAGATGCGGCAGAATATTCTTTATTGCTTTGCATGTAGCATTGATTGGGACAGATATTATCACAATGTCTGATTTTTTTGCCAGTTCAGCATTTGTCAGTTTTGTTTTTCTCCCGCTTACAAGGACGTTGTATTTGTTTTTTTCAAAAAAGATTTTAAACCAGTTTCCGAGTCCGTGAGTGCCGCCGATTATCCCGACTGTTGGATTTTTGCTTTTTTTCATCTTAAATAAACTGTATGTTGCGTTTAAAAGTTTATTTAAGGCAAAAAGAATTTTGCTCTAAATAATATAAATATTAATTTGCAAATATATTTCTTGTAATCATTTAAATATAATATTTTCACTTATTAAATAAGAACCCCGGGCTGTTTGTTTTTCTTCTAAATCCTCGCGATAAAATGCGCCGATTGATTCTTTTCTCAACAAACAAGTTTCTGCAATTTTTTTAAGCAGTTTTTCCTGCGATGTCAATACCTCTTTGTTTTCCAAAAGAGTTTTTAATTCCTCTATTTTCTTTTTGCTTTTGACAGGACCAAGGGTTTCCCAGATTATGCGCTTCATCTCATCAGATAATCCAAGAGTTCCTGTTTCTCTTGTTTGAGGGATTATTATTTCTGCATTTGTTTCAATTCTTTTGTTTATGTCAAGCGCTGCTATTTTGCTAAATATCAATGCTTCTAATATTGCCAGACCGCCTATCCTGTTGCTCCCATAGAGTCCTCCTGCTATTTCCCCGGCGGCGTAGATATTTTTCTGGCTCGTCCGGGCATTTTTATTTTATTTATCATTAGCCCCCCAATCGAGAAATGAAATGCAGGGTGAAGTTCAATTTTTTGAAGTTCTGATTTTTTGAAGTTCCTGAAAATATACCCGAATTCATTTTCTTTCTTGTATTTTTCAAACCATTCATCTGAACAAACAAGCCTCCCGAAAATTTTGCCCTTCAGCGACTGCAAATAAAATTGCCTTGTCATTTTTGGAAATACATAATGATATTCATTGCTTCTGAGGGCATCAGCAATATCTTTGGAGAGGAAATTTTTTCCATCATTGTCCTCGTATTCCATTTTGGTCAAGATATCTCCTGAAATAAGAAGTTTTGGAAGCCTACTGTCAATTACCAAAAAAAGGGTGAAACATAAAAAATTCAATATCCCTTATTTTGAGCCCTGCCTCAGAGCAAAGAGATAATATGCTTCCGTCAGAATCTGCGCTTCCTGTTCTATATTCAAAAAAACCGCCAAGCCCGCCGGAAGCAAGAATCATGTAATTGAAGAAAATTTTCATTTTTCCGGAGCCGAAAAGAGACATTTCAACACCGGCAATTTTTTTGTTTTGACTATATCACGGCACAAAAGTAATGCAAGTATTGTGGCGTGATATACTAGCAGAACACATAAATACTATCAATATCGCTTGTATTTTTTTTTTGCATCGCAACTAAACTGCAAAATTTCGCAAGTAGTTTAGTTTCGGCAAAAAGAAATTTGCTCCAAAAAAAGCAAAATTCTTTTCTGTTATTTATGTGTTATGCTATAATTAAAAATTTAGTCACTTCGCCTTTAATGATGTTTGTTTGTTTTTTCTTTAGCTTCTCAAGAAAAATTTTTTTTGTCTCCAGACCAGGCAACCTATAATTCGGCACCACGCCAATATTGGAGTCTCTGAATTTAATGCTTGTTCTTTTCATATCTTCAATAATTTCTTCATAATTTTCCAAAAAAGCATTTAGCAAGTCCCTATCATTGAGTTTTTGCCCTGTTTCCAAAATTTTGTTTTCCAGTTCTTTTTTGGCTTTATCATCAAATTCCATGGGCTGAGGACAGAATTAGATCCTCTTTTTGTCACCAAGATGATGTCTTTTGTCTTTAGATTCATGGCGGCATTTAATCCTGCAGCCCCCCGCCAATTATTAGAACCTGTGTTTTTAGGGATTTCATATCAAACAATAAACTAAAACTTTTATATTATTTTTCTTTAATTAATTATATGGTTTACTCAAGAACAAAAATAGTATTGATGGATTATATCTTCGGAAATGAGATGGAGCACAGGGATATAAGTTTGAGTTACGAAGGAAAAAATCCATTTGAATTGTATAAAAAAATAATCTCTTCTTTTAATGATATTTTCGCAGTCCCGAATGGGAGGGTGCATGAGTCCAATTATACAGTGAATAATAAGAAAGACAAAATTGATTTTGGCGCAGGATGGACTATAATAAAGCAGATGGACATTTACTCTTACTTAAGGTTTGACATAGCTTTAAGCGGGGAAGAGGCAAAAGAGACAAAGACAGGAAGCGCGAAAGTGGTGCTTAAGCCGAAGATATACACAGAATATCCTCAGGACAACATTATTCAGCAGAACGTATTTTATGAAATGGCAAGGAGAATATGGCACGAGGCAATATATGAAAACACAAGGGACAAATTCATATTGGAAGGCAAGGAAATATCAAACAATTTTACTTCTTATATTAGAACATGCTTTTTGACATTAAATAAATAATATGGCAGGAATGCTCGAGTTCAATGATGACATTTTCGTCAATCAGGATGTTTCTGTAATGAACTACAAGGGCGATGCGCCATTTAAAATAAGACGATTTATAGCGCCTCTTTTAAAGGAAAAGCTTGAGATTTCAAGTTCGCATGTCTTTCCAAAATATCTTGGATGGGATTTGACTGACGGCACATTCAAGGCAAAATGGACGGCCAATAAAAATTTCGACAGGTGGACTAAATTTGAAATACAGATATGGTGCTGGGGCGAGCAATCGGATGGGAAAACAGGATGGTTGAAAGCCAAGACAGTAAGTTACCTGAAGACAAAATACATCTATGCAAACAGCATACAAAAGAGCATGTGGTATACTTATTCTCTTCTTTTTTATGACCAGCAAAGGTCAAAATATGCAGAGAGAGGCAGAAAGATTGCAGTGGAAATATGGAAAGAGATACAGAGAAAATACGGGATGAGGAACTAATGTAGTATGGATATAATTCTGATTATTTTACAGTCATTGTGGTTTATTTTGCCTGCATATTTTGCAAACAGCAGTGCTGTGTTTTTTAAAGGGCAAAAGCCACTTGATGCAGGAAAAAAATTAAAGGACGGAAATCGCATTTTAGGGGATGGAAAGACATGGGAAGGGACTCTTGGCGGTCTGCTTATCGGAACGTTTGTCGGTTTTTTGCAATACTTAATATACCAAAAATATTTTTTTGCGATGAGCAGTCTGAACTATATTCAATATTCCATATGGCTCGGGTTTGCACTCAGTTTTGGCGCAATGACAGGAGACATTTTCGAGAGTTTTATCAAAAGAAGGATGAATTTTAAAAGAGGCAGTGAAATAATATGGGATAAGCTTGATTTTTTGATAGGCGCATTGGTTATAGGATACTTGCTTTTCGATATGTTCTGCATATCACTCTGGCATATTGCATTTCTCGTGGTTTTTACGCCGTTTATACACAGAGCATTTAATATTGTCGCTTATTTATTAAAGCTTAAAAATGTATCTTGGTAATAATATTAATATGTGTTTAGAAAATGTAAATATAGACGAAAAAAGCAAAACAATGACTGTAAAACTCAACCCGCAATTATATTCTTCTTCATGCGTGATGAGAGCAAGCTATCGCTTTACTGATGACTTTAATGTAAAAGTTGACGGCGACCCAATGAGCGAGCTTGAAGTACGGTTCAGTCCAAAGGAAGAAGAAGACAATCCTTCAGAAAAGGACTGGCGGGATTTAGTGGATGTATTCTACAATGAATTGATACATACAAATGTCGAGGAAGAGCAGGCAAGAAGATACGCAGACACAAGAAATGCGCTAATCGGCGCTGCAATGAAGACTATCATTGAAGTTCCGCATAAGAAAAAAGAAAAGGTTGCGGAAAAATAGATATTATTTTATGGGAGTAAAATTAAGTCCTATACTTGAGCGTCAGGAGTTAAATCCCGCGGAATTGGGAGGCAAAACTCTTTGCGTTGATGCATTCAATACGATATACCAGATGCTCTCTTCAATAAGAGGAGCTGATGGAGAACTCTTAAAAGACAAAAAAGGCAGAGTTACATCTCACCTTGCAGGGCTTTTCTGGAGAAATTTAAAACTGCTGAAGCAGGATATAAAGATAATATATGTCTTTGACGGCAAGGCTCCTGCATTAAAAAAAGATACTCAAAAACAAAGGCGCCAGAGGAGAGAAGAAGCTTATGAAAAATGGCAGAAAGAAAAAGAGGCAGGCAATCTGGAGCTGGCGGCAAAATATGCAAAAATATCTACCTTCCTCACCGATGAAATGATAGAAGATGCAAAAGTTTTGCTCAGGGCGATGGGCATAGTCTGCATACAGGCGCTGTCTGAAGGAGAGGCGCAGGCGGCATTCATGGCAAAAAAGCATGGTTTTTATTGCTGTTCCCAGGATTATGATGCAATTGTTTTTGGCGCTCCTGTTTTGGTAAGAAATCTGAATGCAAATTCAATGTACGGAATTAAAGTCCAGCCTGAAATAATATACCAGAAAAAAGTTCTTGAAGTGCTGGGCATAAGCTCTGATGATTTAATCAACCTTGCAATTTTGTGCGGCACAGATTTTAATCCAAAGGGAATAAACGGTCTTGGAGCAAAGAAGTCCCTTGCCCTTGTAAAGCAATACAAAAGCCTTGATGAAATATTCAAAAACACGCAGTACAAATGGGAATTTGACGCAGATTATGAATCAATCTATGATTTTTTCAAAAATCCTCTGGTTACAGAAGACTATGATCTAAGTTCAGAATCATTCAACAGGGAAAATATAATTGATGTTTTGTGCGGCAGTTATGATTTTTCCAGAGAAAGAATTGAATCATCATTGAACAAATTTGAAAAAGAAAAAGTTACGACACTTTCAAAATGGTTCGGGTAGGCAAATCATATTTCTTCATAATTATGCATTACCCATTTGTAATCCTTTAGCAATTTTTTCCTGTCTTCTTCTTCATTGGGATTTATTACAGCCAACTTTTTCTCTTCAGGATCATATTGCTCTATTATTTCCTCTTTCAGCCATTTTTCCTTTACAAGCACCTTCTGCGATTCATGGCATCCCTTGTTTTCTATTTCCTTTATCGCGTTTGTGTAATTATTTATTACATCAGGGCATCTTATCTTTTCAATGGAATAATATGTTGAGCACAGCGGTCGCCTGAAAGCATTCTGTAAAATAACTCCTGCCGGAAGCATGTGCCAGTCATGTACGTGAATTAAATCAATGCCTTCTTCATGGAAAATATCTCCGGCAACCCGGTTTATGTCCATAGACAAAGTAAGAGCATCTGTAAGAGGACTGTATGCTCTTATGCTGTTTCCGATGTAGTGCACTTTCACTCCGCCCAGTTCGGTTATTTGGTTTCCTTTTATAGGATCATAGGTAATTACATGAACATTTTTTCCCTGAGTTACCAAATTTTCCGCTATTGTTTTTACTTGGATAGAGATTTCATTTATATCTTTCGGAACATAGTCTTTTGAGATAAGAACAACGTTGTCTGCATGAGAAGAAGCCCCGCTTTTGTCTGAGGTTTTTAGTTTACTAATAATTTTCTCGATTATTGAATCATATTGCTGTTTGGATTTCATAGTAATTATTGGTCATATATTTTTTAAATATATGCAATAAATGCAACAGAAAAATAATAAGAGTATCTGAAAACATATCTGTCTGATGATTGCTTCGGTATTTGCCTGCTCGTCTTGGACAAGAATGTTTTAAATTCATTGTTATAGTAAACCAAATCAAACAATTATATTCTGAATCATTAAAATACAAAATTCCGATGATTCAAGACATGCGGATTCGCTCATTTAGGTATTTGAAGAGGACACCAACATATTTCACAGCAAGAGCAATAATTAGCAAATATTTTCATTATAAAACAGGAAAATAATTTTGCAAATTGATGTTCGGTTAATTTGGAGCAAAATTCTTTACAGCCCAACTTTGACAGTTTGACGCCAAATAAGACAGGAAAACCTATTTGACAGTTTACAAAAAACAGGATTTTTCAATAGAATTTATGTGATAATCGCTTGTTTTTGACTATAAATCCACTTA
>QMVB01000044.1 GCA_003660905.1 Candidatus Nanohalarchaeota archaeon
AAGTGGATTTATAGTCAAAAACAAGCGATTATCACATAAATTCTATTGAAAAATCCTGTTTTTTGTAAACTGTCAAATAGGTTTTCCTGTCTTATTTGGCGTCAAACTGTCAAAGTTGGGTTGCAGACAAAAATATTTAATCTTGTGTCTAAACTTCTACACAGCTACAGTTTATATGCAATAGTAAAATAAATCTGTATAAATTGCAAAAAGACTGTATTTATTTTTTTTTCAAAACATTTTCTATTCTGTTCTTTAAATCAGTTATTTCAAAAGGCTTCTCGATATAGTCATCGCTTGTAAGTGAGCCTAATCCTTTGCTCAATTCATCTGTTTTTGCAGTAAGAAAGATAAGAGGTATGTTTTTCCATTTTTCATTCTGCTTCAATTTTGCGGCAATTTCCCATCCGTCTATTTCAGGCATCATTATGTCCAGCACAATAATGTCAGGGAGATCATCATCAGATTCTATAATTTTCACGAATTTATTTCCTCCATTTATTGTATGCACTTCATAGTTTGTTATAGCAGTTAATCCTTCTTTTACGCTGAATAATACATCTTTGTTGTCATCTACGACCATTATTTTTATTTTCTTCATAATATATTAGTATTTGTTTAGTTACATATATAAACTTTTCTATATATGTTTAGCTTTGTAGTATCTGGCCATTATTGCATGGTGAATTTAATATATATTTTTTAGTATCTTTCTATGTAAGATACAGCATTTACACAATGAAAAATGCGTAATTGTTCTTTTATCAAAAACACCAAAAAAAACTTGAACTTGCCTTATTGTTGCAAATTATGTATTTTTTACTTTTTATTCAATTACAATTAGCTAAATAGACGCAGTTTTTTGATTTTGTTCTATAAATTATATACTTATGCATATATATTTTATGAGATATAGTTTACATTAGATAAATCTATATGATTTTAAATTTCATAAATTAGTGGAGGTCAAGAAGAAGGAAGGTTATAGTTTATAATGCTTGGCTAAAACCCTGTCGATTCTCTCCTTTAGGTCCACCATTTCGAAAGGCTTTCCAACATAATCATCGCTTGTAAGAGAACCCAAACCTCTGCTCAATTCATCTGTTTTTGCAGTAAGAAAGATAAGAGGCAGGTTTTTCAATTTTTTGTTTTGTTTTATTCTGGATGCAACTTCCCATCCATCTATACCGGGCATCATTATATCCAATAGGATAAGGTCGGGAAGGTCCCCTGATTCTAATATCTCCATGCATTTCTCGCCGCTGATTACTGTTTGAATCTCGTAATTGGATATAGACATCAATCCTTCTTTTACGCTGAACAACACGTCTTTGTTATCATCTACGACCATTATTTTTATCCTTTTCATTATATCTATCTTTATACAATTCTTTTATAGTTATATTATTAGTTGTATCTTATTTAAATTTTTTGTTGTGTTTTTTAGATAGGTTTTTAAAATTCGGCGCCATATTTTATTTTTAGATAAAGATGAATCAAAACAAAATATCTAAAAAATGTTTTCTTGTTCTCCAAGACGGCTCTATCTATCCAGGATACTCTTTTGGAGCAGAAAGGGCAGTGAGCGGAGAGGTCGTATTCAATACAGGAATGGTTGGCTACGAACAGGCATTAACCGACCCTTCATATTCCGGTCAGATTCTGATTTTCACTTATCCATTAATCGGAAATTACGGTGTTGCCAAAAACGAGTTTGACAAAAATAAGCTAAGCAGGTATTTTGAATCGGAAAAAATACACCCATTTGGGCTTATTGTGAGTGAATATTGCAGCAGATACAGCCATTTTAGTGCATCAAAGTCATTATCTGAATTTTTGATAGAAAATCATATTCCTGCAATCGCAGGCATAGATACAAGGGCACTGACAAAAAAGATTAGGGAATGCGGAACAATGCCGGGAAAAATAGTTTTTGAAGAAAATGATGCTCTTGATTTTTACGATCCGGACAATGATGATTTGGTAAAGTTAGTGACTTCAAAAAAAATAATAAGGTATAACTCTATTGGGGGAAAAAGCAAAGTTGTTTTGATTGACTGCGGGGTAAAGCACTCTATTATAAAGAATCTAATTAAGCAGAATCTGGAAGTCATAAGGGTTCCGTATGATTATGATTTTACAAAAAATATAGATTATGATGCAGTATTTATTTCAAATGGTCCCGGGGACCCGATGAATTGCTCAAGGACAATCGAAATTTTGAGGAAATGCTTAAATGGCAGAAAACCTGTTTTTGGGATTTGTCTTGGCAACCAGTTACTTGCCCTTGCCGTAGGAGCAAAGACCTACAAATTAAAGTACGGGCACAGGAGCCAGAACCAGCCGTGCATTAATACTGAAACAAAAAGGTGCTATATCACCAGCCAGAATCACGGGTTTGCAATTGATGACAAGACACTGCCGCAGGACTGGAAACCGTGGTTTTTCAATGCAAATGACGGGACGAATGAGGGAATAAAGCACAAAACAAAGCCATTTATGTCTGTGCAGTTTCATCCAGAAGCAAACCCGGGACCAAATGATACACAGTATTTGTTTGCTGAATTTGCAAAATTAATAAATGAGGGCGAAAAATGAAACAGACATTTGAGAATTTTATTGAATTAATAAAAATAAGCTGCAAAAAAGACCCTTGGACAAAAAATGCAGGGATTAAAGGATATTGCCATGAATTAAGAAAAGAATCAGAAGAAGCAATTGAAGCTGTTGAAAAAAAGGACGATGAAAACCTAAAAGAAGAATTAGGCGATATTCTGCTTGATTGGGTGCATATTTGCGTAATGGCAGAAGAGAAAAAATTATTTTTGGTAAATGATGTTATTGAAGGAGCAACAGATAAAATCAACAGGAGAAAGCCTTATTTAAAGACAGGTCAAAATCTCTCGGCAGAAGAGGCAAGAAGAATCTGGCTTGAAGTAAAGGAAAAGGAGAAAAATTACTATGAACAAAAAACCAAATAAAGTCCTCCTCTTAGGCAGCGGGGCATTAAAAATAGGACAAGCCGGCGAGTTTGACTACTCGGGAAATCAGGCAATCAAGGCATTGAAAGATGAAGGAATTGAAGTTGTCCTTATCAATCCGAATGTTGCAACGGTCCAGACAAGCAAAGACAGGGCTGACAAGATTTATTTTTTGCCGATAACTCCGTATTTTGTTGAAAAAATAATTGAAAAAGAAAAGCCGGATGGCATACTGCTCTCTTTTGGTGGTCAGACTGCATTAAATTGCGGCGTTGAACTTTACGATACAGGCGTATTAAAAAAGCACAATGTCGAAGTGCTCGGAACAGGCATAGATGTAATAAAGAACACAGAAGACCGTGATTTATTCAAGCAAAAATTAAAAGAGCTTAATGTCGAAACACCTGTGAGTTTTGCTGTTACTTCTGTCAAAGAGGGACTGGATGCATCGGGAAAAATAGGATTTCCGATAATGATAAGAAGTGCTTATGCTCTCGGCGGGGCAGGAAGCGGTGTTGCCTACGATAGGGAAGAGCTTGAAAAAATGCTTTTAAGGTGCTTTTCCTCTACAAAGCAGATACTTATTGAAGAGTATCTCGAGGGCTGGAAGGAAATAGAATATGAAGTAGTAAGAGACAGGAAAAACAACTGCATAACTATCTGCAATATGGAAAACTTCGATCCCTTAGGAATACACACAGGAGAATCAATTGTCATTGCTCCGTCCCAGACGCTGACAAATGAGCAGTACCAGTTTTTAAGGGATATTTCAATCAAAACTATATGCGGTCTTGGGATTATCGGCGAGTGCAACATCCAGTATGCTCTGGATCCCAATAGCAATGAATATCGCGTGATTGAAGTTAATGCAAGGCTGTCGCGCTCTTCTGCTCTTGCATCAAAGGCAACAGGGTATCCTTTGGCGTATATAGGCGCAAATCTTGCTATTGGTAAAAACCTTGTTGATTTGAAAAACTCTGTTACAAAATCAACAACTGCATGCTTCGAGCCGGCTCTTGATTATGTTGTTGTAAAAATACCAAGATGGGATCTGGAAAAGTTCGTGAATGTAAGCAAAAAAATAAACACAGAAATGAAGAGTGTTGGCGAAGTGATGGCGATTGCAAGAAATTTTAATGAAGCTTTGCAGAAGGCAATAAGAATGCTGGATATTGGAAAGAAAGGCGCAGTCTGCAATGAAATGAAATTCAGGGATTTGGAAGAGGAGCTCAGACGCCCTACAGATAAGCGCATTTTTGCAATAGAGGTGGCTATAGAGGAAGGCATGTCTATTGATAAACTATACAGCATGACCTTCATTGACAAGTGGTTTTTGCACAAGATTAAAGAACTTGTTGAATTAAAGCAAAAAATAAAAAACAACTCTCTTGACTGTGATTTGCTGATGGAGGCAAAGAAGCAGGGATTTAGCGACAGCCAGATAGCCCGGTTAAAAGATACGACATCAACTGAGATAAGAAGGCAGAGAATAGATTCAGGAATTGTGCCTTATGCAAAACAGATTGACACCCTTGCCGCAGAATACCCTGCAAAGACAAATTATCTGTACATGACATATGATGCAGGTGAGCATGATATTGAATTTAAAAGCAGCAAAATCAAAAAGGCGATTGTCGTCGGAGGAGGAAGCTACAGGATCGGCTCTTCTGTTGAGTTTGACTGGTGCTGCATCAGTGCTGTTGAGACGCTCAAAAAAAGCAATTACCAGACTATAATGATAAACTGCAATCCCGAAACTGTCTCGACAGACTATGATGAATGCGACAAGCTGTATTTCGAGGAACTGAGCTTTGAGCGGATTTGCGATATATATGATTTGGAAAAGCCAGATGGAATGATTGTTTCGGTCGGGGGGCAGATACCCAACAATTTGGCGATGCCTTTTTACCGGGAGGGAATAAGAATTTTCGGCACAAGCCCGACAGATATTGACAGGGCAGAAAACAGGTTCATGTTTTCTAACTTGATGGACATGCTTAAAATAAAGCAGCCTGTCTGGAGGCAGTTGACAAGCAAAGAAGATGCTATTAATTTTGCAAAAGACCTCTATCCTATACTGATAAGACCATCATATGTCTTAAGCGGAGCTGCAATGAAAGTTGCCTTCTCTGAGGAAGAATTGCTTAAATACCTGAAAAAAGCAGCAAGCATAAACCAAAAATATCCTGTTGTTGTTACAAAATTTATTGAAGATGCAAGAGAGGTTGAGATGGATGCGGTTGCAGGAAACGGAGAGATAATATGCTATGCACTATCAGAGCATATCGAAGAGGCAGGAGTGCACAGTGGCGATTCCACAATAATTTACCCCGCACAAAATATAAGCAAAACAGAAGAGGCATTGATAAAAAACATTGCAAAGAAAACAGCTAACTGCCTTAATATAACAGGACCGTTCAATATCCAGTTTCTGATAACAGACGAGGACATAATGGTTATTGAATGCAATCTGAGAGCTTCCCGGAGCTTTCCTTTTATTTCAAAAGTTCTGGATGTGAATTTTATTGATGTGGCAGTAAAAGCAATGCTCGGCAGGCAAAAAGGCGCAGTTTCACTAAAGAAGCCAAAATACATAGGCGTCAAGACATCGCAGTTTTCATATTCGCGCCTCAAGGGAGCAGATCCTTTTTTGTCTGTTGAAATGGCATCCACCGGTGAAGTTGCGTGCTTTGGAAATGATTTAAATGAAGCATTCCTGAAATCCGTCTTATCTGCCAATCTAAACTACCCAGAAAAAAACATTCTTGTAAGCATCAGTGGAGATGAGGTCAAGGCAAAATTAACTCAATCCCTGAAAAAACTACAGGGCAAAAATTACAATATTTTTGCAACAAAAGACACTGCTAATTTTTTTAAAAATTACAATATTAATTCAACTGTTCTGTATAAAATCAGGGAAAAGCAGCAGCCGAATGTCTACGATTACATGACAGGAAAAAACCTTGATTTGATTATATGCATTCCAAGAATCAATGAGCAAAATTCAAACGGGGATAATTACATGCTGCGGCGGTTTGCAGTGGATTGCTCTGTCCCTTTGATTAACAACATAAAAATTGCACAATTATTTATTGAGGCAATATGCTCAAAAAAATTAGATGATCTTGAGGTTAAATCACTGGATGAGTACGAGATATGATTTAATAAATATATCTTTCATTATTTTATATGGAAGCAATGAAAGTAAATACAAATTACGTCTGCTTTAAGTTAATATTGCTCAACGTCGTTTTTTTTGTCCTTCAGAAGGCAATTCCATTGGTAGAGAATGCCCTTATTTTATATCCTCTGGATTTAATGTCACGCCCGTGGATGATTGTAAGTGCAATGTTTCTTCATGGAAACTTCAATCACCTTTTTCAGAACATGTTTGCTCTTTTCATGTTTGGAATCACGCTTGAGCAGATAATAGGCAAAAAGAAATTTCTTTACATCTATTTTGCAACAGGGATAATCGGCAATATCGCAGGTCTGTTCTTTTATCCTATGAGCCCTTCTTTGGGAGCATCAGGCGCAATAATGGGCGTAATCGGGGCTTTGACTTTAATCCGACCATATACAATTGTATATTTTGTCGGTCTGCCATTGCCTTTGATTTTCATATCAGCTGCATGGATTCTTATTGACTTAACCGGAATGTTTTTCCCCCAGCCAGGAATCGGTTATGCTGCGCATGTATTCGGTTTTTTTAGCGGAGTAATTATTGCAATGTATTTAAAGAGAAAATGGAAATCAAGATAACCTGCGGAACAGGAGAAGGGCAGACAAAGATAAGCGCATTTGATAAGGCATTATATGATGCAGGAATCGCAAATTACAATTTAATTGCTTTGAGTTCTGTTATTCCGGAAAATGCAAAGATTATTGAAAGTAAAATAGACTGGAATGAAAAAGAGCACGGAAATAGATTGTATGTTGTTTTGGCAAAATGCATAGAAGTGCAAAAGGAAAAAGAAGCATGGGCAGGTCTCGGCTGGATTCAGGATGAGTTAGGAAAAGGATTGTTTGTTGAGCACAGCGGCTCATCAGAGAAGGAAATTGTGGAATTAATAAATGCTTCACTAAAGGACATGCAGAGAACAAGAAGAGAAAAATACGGGAAAAAAATAAATCACAGCATTGCATGTATAAAGTGCAATGGCAATCCTGTTTGCGCTCTTGTCTGTGCAGTGTATAAATCAACGCCTTGGTGATTTGCACTGTGCATAAAGCAGGGTTTTGCTAATTTATTCACTTTTGCCAATTAATAAAGTATTTTGCTAATAAGTAAAAATTTATGCTTTTTGGACTTCGTTCAGTAAGGGTTATGTTTCATATGAAAGTTGGATACTCAAACACAACTCTTCTTATTAAGGTACCGTAATTAATTTTGCTGAAACTTCTAAAAATCATTAACATAATGATAATTAGAGGTGAAAAAATGACAAAATTATTTACAAAAGAGCAGGCAAGAAATTTCTTAAGAGAAAACAATCT
>QMVB01000045.1 GCA_003660905.1 Candidatus Nanohalarchaeota archaeon
CAATTTGTTATTTTCCAGCAATTCAATCCATTTTTTAGCAGCTTTTTTTTGCGATGCAGACAGAGGAGTATCAGAGCAAAGTTTTTCAAGTGTTTTTAGCTTGAACAAATTAGTTTCCATGAGTATAAATACTGTCAAATCTTATAAATTTATTCAAAACCTCTCCTCAACATACCGCACAGCATTCTCAAAGATAGCCAGCCCTGAAGTCGACCCAACAGAAACATCCGAAGCCCTCTCCGGGTGAGGCATCATCCCAAGAATCGTACCCGTAGAATTGCATATCCCTGCAATATCATAAACCGAACCATTAGGATTAAACGGATATTTTCCGTTTGCAGGTCTTGCTTTATCATCCCCGTAAATAAACACAATCTGGTCATTTTCAATCAATTTCATCAGCAGTTCCTGGGATATCTTAAAATTCCCTTCCCCGTGAGCAACAGGCATTTTCAGCAACTTGTCGTAAGGAATCCCCTGCGCAAATATGCATTTCCCTCGGCTGGCATTAATCAAATTAACGCTTCTGCTCTCGAATGTCAGTTTTTCATTTGTGGCAAGAGCCGCCTGCTGTGTTTTGCTTATGCCGTCCAATCCCGGCAAAAGTCCTGCTTCGACCAGTATCTGGAACCCGTTGCAGATGCCGATTATGGGCTTTTTTGCATTTACAAATTCTTCAACATCGGCAGAAAGTTCCTTCATCAGTTTCTTTGCAAATACAACGCCCGAGCGTATGTGGTCTGAATTTGAAAACCCGCCGGGAAACACTAAAATATGATAGTCATTTAGTTTTTCTTCTTTTGATAAAAATTTGTTTAAGTGAATGACTCTTGAGTCTGCCCCGAGCTTGTTGAAAATGTAATTTGTCTCCCTGTCGCAGTTTGTGCCGGGTTCGCGCAGGACGCAGACTTTTATTTTATTTTTTTCCATTTAAACCTCCAAGCCAGCTCTGTTTTAATACAGTAATATCTTCATCTATTATAGTTTTTTCTTTCTCGCCTGTTTTAATTATCACTTTTTCTTCCTCAATTGTTTTGCCGACTAAAGAAGCAAAGTCTCCCAGTTCCTGCTCAAACTTTTTTGCATTTCCTTTTTCAACTTCAACCAAGAACCTGCTGTTTGATTCTGAAAAGAGAATCTGGTAATCTTTGAGCGGTCTGTCGCATATTGCTTTTGACAAATCAATTTCTGCCCCGATGCCGTCAAAGCACATTTCTGCAAGTGCAACTGCAAGACCTCCTTCAGACAGGTCATGGCAGGTCAAGACAAGATTGCTGTCCATTGCATTAATGAGCAGGTCGTATATTTTTTTTGCATGTTTTGTCCTGACTTTAGGAACATTTGCACCCAAAAATCCTTTAATCTTGTAAAAATGAGAACCGCCAAGTTCATTGCATGTTGTTCCAATTAGATAAATATTATTTTCCGGTTTTTTGAAATTCATAGATATTTTGTTTTGAGCATCAGGGATTAGCCCTATTGCAGTAATCACAAGCGTCGGAGTAACAGGACCTTCTTCAGACTGGTTGTACAGGCTGTCCTTTCCGCTGATGAAAGGAGTCTTGTATTCTATTGCTGTGTCGTAGCATGCCTGCGAGGCGCGGACAAGACCGCCAAGATTTTGCGGTATCCGAGGATTGCCCCACGAGTAATTATCTAATAATGCTATTCTTCTCCCCCCGACAGCAGTGTTGTTCCTTACTGCTTCATCTATTGCAGAGGTCGCCATGTGATAAGGGTCGATTTTTCCGTATTCTGGGTTAAAGCCGCATGAGATTACAACGCCTTTTTTGCTTTTCAACAATGGCTTTACAACGCTTGCATCCCCAGGGGAGTCCTCTTTTTTGCCGTGCAGAGGACCAAGGGCTGTTCCTGCCCGGACAGTTGAATCATAGCTTCGGATTACTTTTTCCTTGCTTGCAACATTAGGCGAAGCCAATATTTTGGCTAAATCCTTATTATAATTGTCTGATTCAATGATTTTTGGTTCTGTTAAATCAGGTTTTTTCCATTCTGCTTTTTTGTAAGTATTTGGAACTGCGTTAAATAAAAAATCAATATCTATGCTTGCAACTTCATCTCCGCCATATTTCAGGACAAGATTTTTTTCTTTTGTGAATTCACCTATTTTGACAACTTCAACATCTTCTGCTTCAAATATCCCTGCCACTTTTTCATAATTTTCTTTTGGGACTAAAATAAGCATCCTTTCCTGGGATTCGCTTATCCATATTTCCCATGGCTTTAATCCCTTGTATTTCAGAGGGACTTTATCTAAATCCACAATTGTTCCTAAATCATAAGTATGGCACATTTCTCCAACTGCCGAAGATAGTCCGCCTCCGCCAAGGTCAGTTATCCCGGAGCCAAGATTTTTTGCGCTAACTTCCATTATGCCTCTCATCACTTTTTCTTCTTCTATCGGGTCGCCTATCTGGACAGCAGAGCCGTTTATCTCTTCTGATTCTGTGCTTAAATTGGCAGATGCAAAAGATACGCCGTGTATGCCGTCTTTGCCTGTTCTTCCTCCGACCAAAACAAGATAATCTCCAATTTTTGCTTCTCTTATATATTTGCTTTTTTCCAATAGCCCGAAGCAGCCGCAGAAAACAAGAGGGTTTGTGGTGTAAGATTTGTCAAAATAAATTGCGCCGTTTACAGTAGGAATTCCCATCTTGTTGCCGTAATCTCCAATTCCCCGGACAACGCCTTTGAATAAATATTTTGGGTGTTTTGTGCCTTTTGGCAGATCATCATAACTCATGCCGAGGTTGCCGAAGCAAAGGACATTTGTATTTGCAAATGGCTCTGCCCACACGCCAAGAACATCGCGGATGCATCCGCCGACTCCTGTTGCCGCTCCACCAAATGGTTCCAGAGCAGAAGGGTGATTATGGGTTTCTACTTTTACTGCAATGACATAATCATCAACAAAATCCACCAGTCCTGCATTATCGTCAAACACACTAAAACACCATGGCATATCTAATTCTTTTGTTGCGCGCATGATGGTCTGCTTTAGCATATTTTTTAGCTTGCCTTCTTTGTCTAAAGCAATGCTGTTAGTTTCCAAAACATTCTCATCCATGTAAATGTCATGCCTGAATGTCTTGTGTATGCAATGCTCTGACCACGACTGGTTGAAAATTTCTATCTCAACATCTGTCGGGTTTCTATGCATTTTTGAAAAATATTTTTGGATTTCAAGGAGTTCATCCTTGTTCAATGCAAGGTTTCTTTCTGTGTTTATTTTGCTGAGTTCTTCTTCTGTTATGCCAAGCATTTGGATTTCCCTGATGTCATTGCTGTATTTCATAGTATCCTGTATTCTTCTGTAATTGGATTGGAAAGCAGTTCTTTTGCTATTTTTTCAAGCAGTTCTTTATTTAGAGCCTCTCCTTTGAGCAAATATATTTTTGATGTTTTAACACTCTTTGCTTTATATCCTAAATCCGCAAAAACAGAGGATGTTGAATTCCCCAGCGGATCGCTTAGTTTTCCTTTTATTTCAACTACGCTATAATTGCCAAAATCCTGTTTTTCATCTACTGCATGAATTTGGTATTCATTTATTACTGGGTTTACTATTGTTTTTTTTGCGATAGTTTCTATCTGGTTTTTGTCAGATAGGTCAATGTTAATAATATAGGAAGTTGCTGTTTTTACTTTTTGAATCTGGTCATAGCCGAGTTTTTTTAGTGTTTTTAAAACAGTGTTCGCTTCGCTGTCCAGAACCCCTGGGAGAAAACCAACTGTTATTTTGTATTGCATAAAATGAAGGGCATAAGAATTTTAAAAATATATGGTTGGTGCTTTATTCTTATACATATTTGTGTATAGCGATTTATAAATGCTTATACATTTAAATGTATAAGGAATTAGCTTTTTTTCGCTTTTAGGTTTAATTCTTTGTTTTTCGATATTTGAAATCCATTTAAACTAAAAAATAAAACGATATAAAATATTTATGTGCTGATGAAAAACAAAATATCAGCACATAAGGATTAAGTTTAATTGGCATAGGTTAATCTAAGACCACATTATGCCAATAATACTCTAAAAAAATTAAGATTTATTCTTTGCTGATATTAATTATTTTCTGACGCTACTTCTTTGATAACATTAACTGCTTTTAGACCTCTGTCTCCTTTTTCGACATCAAAATTAACTGAATCATTATCGCTTATAGTTACATCTTCTTTTAATCCTGTTGCATGGACAAAATATTCCTTTCCATCTTCGCCGGCTATAAATCCAAATTTTTTCATGTCATTGAAAAATTTCACACTTCCTTTCATTTTACTCTCCTCCCAATTTTCATTGATTGCATTACATCATTGCTTATTTACTTTTTTTGCAATGATACGCTAAAAACAACATATTCTTTTTAAATGTTCTTATTTTTATCCACGGGAAAACACAGAACCCACAAGAAAGTGATTTAATCCACAGATTAACACAGATTTCCACGAGATTTAAAGAGGAATTCTCTAATTAAGCTATCTTGTGTAATCGCCAGAATCTTGTGGATTTCAACAGTTCTGTGCTTCATTCAACAAACTTGAATGTGTAGAAAATTATAGGAATTTTTCCGCATCTTGCGAATCTAATTCTCGAAATAATTACAAATATAAAAATATAACTTCCTCTAAACTATTATGTTAGATATAGACCTAATCAGGAACAATAAAGAAGTGATTCTTGATGACCTGAAAAAAAGAGGAGATGAAAATCTTGTAAAGACACTAGATGAAGTCATAGAACTGGATAAACGCCACAATGCGTTAAAAAAGCAGTTGGATGGATTAAAACATAAAAGAAACACTTCCTCCAAGGAAATATCAGAATTAATAAAACAAAAAAAAACAGCAGAGGCACAAAACCTGAAAAAAGAAGTTAAGGCATTGAGCGAGGAAATCAAGGAGAAAGACAAAGAGGAACTTGAGCAGAGCCGGAAATTAAGGCAGTTGATGCTTCTGTTTCCAAATATTTTGCATAAAAGCGTTCCGACAGGCAAAGACGATAAAGAGAATTTAGAAATTAGGAAATGGGGCAAAATCAGAAAATACAACTTTCCTATTTTGAGCCACATTGAACTGGGGGAGTACCATGATTTATTTGACCTTGAGCGTGCGGCAAAGGTTGCAGGCGCAAGGTTTTATTACCTTAAAAATGATGCAGTGAAACTGGAATTTGCGCTTATTTCTTTTGCAATTGATTTTTTGAAAAAAAAAGGGTTTACGCTGATGATAACCCCAATGCTTATCAAGAAAGAAGTGCTGGAAGGAGCCGGATTTCTTCCTGCCGGGGCAGAGGACATATACAAAATAGAAGGAGAAGATAAATACCTTGTCGGGACAAGCGAGCAGGCATTGTGCGGGTATTATGCAAATGAAACCCTGCTTGAAAAGAATTTGCCGGTAAGGATATGCGGGTATTCAAGCTGTTTCCGGACTGAGGCAGGAAGCCATGGTAAAGATACAAAGGGCATATTTCGGGTTCATCAGTTTGAAAAGATAGAGATGTTTGTATTCTGCCGCCCTGACAAGTCGTGGGAGGAACACGAAAAGCTGATAAATATAGCAGAAGAGATTACGCAGTTGCTGGAAATACCCTACAGAGTCGTAAATATATGCACAGGAGATATAGGTGTGGTCGCCGCTAAAAAGTATGATATAGAAGCATGGTTTCCTTCGCAGAATGCGTATAGAGAAATTGTTTCGTGCAGTAACTGCACAGACTATCAGGCAAGAAGGATGGATATAAGGTACAGGAAAGAAGAAGGAACCTCTCCTCTCGGGTTTGTGCATACATTGAACAGTACATCCATTGCCATCAGCAGGATGATAGTCGCAATTCTGGAAAATCATCAGCAAAAAGACAAGTCAATAAAGATTCCAAAAGCACTTCAAAAGTATTTCGGGGCAGATAAAATCGCAAAAGAAGAGTACAAGAGAGTATGCCGCTAATTTTGCTTCTGGATATTTTTATCTGCATATTTCTCGGCATTATTGCAGGAATTTTTACAGGTCTTTTACCTGCAATACATATTAATCTTGTCGCAATAATTCTTTTGTCTGCTTTTGGCTCTTCCCCTTTTGACCCGACTCTTCTGGCGGTTTTTATATGCTCAATGGCAATTGCCCACAGTTTTCTTGATTTTATCCCTTCCCTTGTCTTCGGAATGCCGTCCGGGGACACCGTCATTGCTATGCTTCCGGGGCATAAGCTGCTCAAGAAAGGAAGAGGAAAAGAGGCGATTTTTCTGAGCGCATGCGGCGGTTTGATTGCGTACATGATATTCGTATTGTTTTTCGTGTTTTCATTGTACAACATTATTCCTTTTGTTTATCTATTTATCGCAGGCCATATTGCTTATGTCCTTATTATGTGCGTTTCAATAATACTTCTTTTGTCCAAAAACAGGTTCGCCTCTTTCTCTTGTTTTATTCTGGCAGGGATTTATGGAGTTGCGTGTTTTGACTCTCCCGTCAGCAGCAGTTATATAATACTCCCGATGCTGTCGGGATTGTTTGGGTTCAGCAATCTTGTACTGAGCATATCGCAAAAAGCAAAAATCCCAAAACAAAAGACAACCCTTCCGTTGCTCAATAGATTCAAACTGATAAAATCAAGTTTTACCGGGCTAATTGCGGGTATTGTTGCAGGATTCCTCCCTGGTTTCGGGAGCAGCCAGTCAGGGTTTCTTGTTGAAAAATTTGCTTCAAAAAACAATTCAAAATATTTTATCTCAACACTGGGCGCAATAAATACTATCGACCTGATTATGTCGATAATGTGCATTTATCTGATTTCAAGAGCAAGGAGCGGCAGCGCTATTGCGATTGAAAAACTCGTCGGGATGATTGAATACAGCCATGTTGTTTTATTTATCGGTGTTGGAGCAATAAGCGCCGCTGTTTCGTTTTTTCTTGTGATAAAATTAGGCGATGTGGCATTAAAACACATCAGCAGGATAAATTACACATTGTTTAATGTATCTATGCTTGTATTTGCAGGTTCAATAATATTGTATTTTACAGGAGCGTATGGCTTGTTCATCTGCTTTGTCGGTACATCCCTGGGCATTTACACAAAACTTTCTAATGTTAGGTTAAGCATTTTGATGGGGTGTCTGATTATTCCGGTTATTCTTGCAGGGCTGTGAAATATGTTTTTAAATATAATCATCTGCCTTTGTTTATGAAAATAGGAGCATTGGTTTCAGGAGGAAAGGATTCTTTGTTTGCGCTTTATCTTATGAAAAAGCAGGGCAATGATATCTCATGCATCATGACAATGAATTCAGAATCTGATGAGAGCTATATGTTTCATTATCCTAATGTGAACATTGTCAAGGCACAGGCAAAGCTAATGAATATTCCGTATATAGAAAAGACGACAAAAGGCATAAAAGAAGAGGAATTGAGCGACCTTAAGACATTGATAGAAGAGACA
>QMVB01000046.1 GCA_003660905.1 Candidatus Nanohalarchaeota archaeon
AAAGACAAATTTGAATTATTTTGCTCTAAAGGCGAAGATATATTTAAAAGCTGAAAAAGCAGCTTTTGAAGAATTGCAGGAACTTAAATTAGTTCATGAAATTAGAGGTATTGCGTAAGGCGAGTTATATAAGTTTGATCCAATCACAGCAGAACTGCGGGGTTTTCTTTTAGGTCAAATATCTCCATTTATCTTATAAAATTTTATTCCTTTAATAAAGCATGAATCCTGATGAACAGACAAAGGAATATTTTTCTGTCATAGAAAAAAACACAAATACCTGCTATGCTGTAGCAAAAAAAGTAAAGGCAAAGGGCATTGACATTGAGGATGAAATCAACATTCCTATTGCAAAAGATTTGGCGGCAAGGGTTGAAGGACTCATCTCTTCTTTTTACCCCAAAATAAAAAATTGCGGGATACAGAACGGGATAAGGTCACTTGAAAAAAAATACGGAAAGAATTCCGAGAGAGTGGCGCTTGAGGCAGGAAGAGACATTGCACTGGGAAAGTACGCCAAATTTGATTCAAAGCAGGAATCTCTTGAAATGGGACTGAGGATTGCCATAGGATATTTAACCCAAGGGGTAGTCACTGCTCCTTTGGAAGGCATCTCAGATGTTCTGTTGAAGAAAAATTCTGATGGAACAGAATATGCTGCTGTCTATTATGCAGGGCCGATAAGGTCAGCGGGAGGGACTGCATCAGCATTGAGCGTTGTTGCATGCGACTTCATAAGAAAAGCGCTTAATATTGATGACTACAAGCCGGAAGAAAGGGAAATCAAGCGATATGAAACAGAAATAGAGGATTATTCGACGAGAATTGTTGAAAAGCAATATCATCCAACTGCGGAAGAAATCAAGATGATGATAGAAAACATCCCTGTTGAAGTTACAGGAGATCCAACAGAACGCCTTGATGTTTCAAATTACAAGGATTTGCCAAGGGTGGAGACAAATAAAATCCGCGGGGGAATGTGCCTTGTTTTTCTTGACGGGATTCCACTGAAAGCAGAAAAAGTGCTGAAGAGAATAAAAAAATACCCAAAAGATTACGGGCTAAACAACTGGCTGTGGCTTGATAAATTCATAAAGCTAAAGCACAGGCTCCATTCTATAAAGAAGAAGAATGCAGGGGATGAAAAATACACGCCAAACACAAAATACATGTCTAAAATCATTGCAGGAAGACCGGTATTTTCATTTCCAAACACAAAAGGCGGATTCAACCTGAGGTACGGTCGCTCCAGGACAGGAGGCATTGCTTCAACTTCTGTCCATCCCGGAGCAATGTACCTGACTGAATTTATTGCAATAGGCACGCAGCTTGCTGAGGAATTGCCGGGCAAGGCAACGGTCGGGACTGTATGCGATTCAATCAACGCACCAATAGTTCTGCTGGAAGACAAAAGCGTTGTCTTGATAGACACAAAAGAAAAAGCAAAAAAATACAGACCCTTTATTGATAAAATTCTTTCCCTGGGAGATTTGCTGATTCCCTATGGTGAATTCATAAATAACGGGCATATACTGCTGCCTTCCTCTTA
Source organism: Candidatus Nanohalarchaeota archaeon (assembly GCA_003660905.1). GTDB lineage: Archaea > EX4484-52 > EX4484-52 > EX4484-52 > EX4484-52 > EX4484-52. The sequence continues at coordinate 1,550 of QMVB01000046.1, forward strand.
TGTTGAAGAATGGTGGGCGAGGGAAGTTGAAGAAGCAATGGATAAAACCAAAGGAAAAGAGAACCATGATATTGAGGAATATTTGGAAAGCCCATATAAAAAACCTGATTTTTTAACAGCGCTTTTGATAAGCAAAAAATTAAATGTTCCGATTCACCCGCAATATTTGTTTTTCTGGCACGATATAAGCAAAGATGCCATGTGCAAATTAATAGACGGCGTGCAAAAATCAATAGAAAACCAGAACAGCGCAGGAGAAGTTGTATTTGATTTAATTGCAGCAGAGCAGACCGGAGCAAAAAAGGTTTTGGAAGACCTTTGCATTCTGCACAATGTGCTGAATGGAAAAATAATAATTGAAAAAAACAGAGCCTATGCCCTCCTTTATTGCCTTGGATTGGTGGAAGGAGAAAAAGAGTTCGGCAATAATTTCCTGGAAAAAATAAAGGCAGCAGATACCCAAAAAATAATCGGCAAAATCGAAAAAGCAAAAGACACAATGGAATCTGTAAATCTACTGGCAAATATAAAAATTCCAAAAAAAACGCCTCATAGAGTAGGCATGAAAATGGGGCGGCCAGAAAAAGCAGAAAGAAGAATAATGAAAGGAAGCCCCCAGTTATTGTTTCCATGCGGCCATGAAGGGGGAAAAACAAGAAATATTATGGAAACCGCAGAAAAAAAATCAATCACAGCAATGGTTTCCAATTATATCTGCCCTATGTGCGGCAACCAGACTCCATTTCCCTACTGCATGGAATGCAAAAAAAGAACTATCCTGACAGAACTTGAGAAGAAAAACTTCAAAGGAGACAGCACAGGCATGAAATCAAAATATTGCAGTATGACTCTTGATGTCAAAAAACTTCTGCAAAACGCAATGAAAAACATAGATGAAGAAGCCAAACCAAAATTGTTCAAGGCAGTAAGAGGCGTGATGGGAATAGACAGGAATGTTGAATTTATGGAAAAAGGCGTTTTGAGGGTAAAATATGATCTGTATGTGAACAAGGACGGTACAGTAAGATATGATTCAATAAATGTTCCGCTGACTCATTTCAAGCCAAAAGAAATAGACGTAAGCATTGAAAAACTAAAGGAACTTGGCTACACAAAGGACATGGACGGAAAAGCGCTTGAGAACAGAAACCAAGTGCTTGAAATGAATACACAGGATATAATAATCTCAGACAATAGTATTTTTTCAGGCGCAAATTACCTGATAAATATCTGCAAATTTGTTGATGATTTGCTTGTGAAATTCTATCATGAAAAGCCATTCTATAATGTAAAGACAAAAGAAGACCTTCTCGGACATCTTGTAATCGGGCTTGCCCCTCATACTTCTGCCGGAGTAATGGGCAGGATTATAGGATTCACTCCTGCAAGAGTCGGATATGCTCATCCATTCTGGCATGCAGCAAAAAGACGGAATTGTGACGGCGACGAGGACTCAATCATGATGCTCATGGACGCACTGCTTAATTTCTCGAAGACATTCCTGCCGGATACACGAGGAGGGCGTTCAATGGATGCTCCTCTTGTGCTGACAAGCATAATGAACCCTGAAGAAGTGGATGATGAATCATGGAATGTTGATATAGATACCAAGTATCCTCTCTCATTCTACAGAGAAACAGAAAAATACAAATTTCCGTGGGAATTGAGCGAGGCTCCAAGAGTTGTTGAAGATGTGATAAACAGTCCTGAGGCATTTCACATAAAATACACCCACGAAACGTCTGACATAAATGATGGGATGATTATTACAAGATATGTAAGTCTGCAATCTATGGAGGATAAAGTGCATACACAACTGGATATCGGAAAAAAATTAATAGCAGTAGATGAAAATCACGTAGCAGATAATCTGCTTCAAAAGCATTTTTTAAAAGACATAAAAGGTAATATGAGAACTTTTTCAAAGCAAGCTGTAAGATGCATCGAGTGCAATGAAAAATACAGGAGAATTCCTCTTTTAGGCGTATGCATAAAATGCAAAGGAAAGCTTGTGTTTTCTGTCTCTGAAGGATTTATCAGGAAATATATGGAGCCTTCAAAGCAAATAATTGAGGAATATAAAATATCGCCTTACCTCTGCCAGCAGTTTGCAATCCTTGAAAAGCAGGTTGATGATCTATTCGGCAAAAAGGACAGGCAGATGAAGTTGTTTAGGTTTGAGTGAGCAATTAATATGACTCATTTTTTAAATAATGTAGAGAACAACAAATTCATTCCTTTAAATTATCATTCAATAATTTCCTCAATTTCCTTTAATTTTCTCTGGTTCAGAGAAACTTCGCGATTATAAAAAGTTGGTTTTGGAAGAAGAATCTCTTATTTTATCGTAAATAAAGTATGCCTTATGTCAGGAATTTTATTTACGATAGAAAAAAAGAAAAGAGGATTTCTCCTCACTTACATCATTGGCATTCCACCCATTCCGCCGCCCATTGGAGGCACAGCAGGTGCGCTTTCCTTTTCCTTGATGTCGGTTATGATGACCTCTGTTGTAAGAATCATTCCTGCAATGCTTCCTGCATTTTGTATTTCTGTCCTTACAACCTTTGCCGGGTCAATGACCCCTGCTTTTATCAAGTCTTCTATTTTGTCTGTTTTTGCATTGTATCCTGTGTTTTTGCTTTGCTTTTTGAGTTCTCCGACGATTAAAGCAGGTTCTTTTCCGCAGTTTGATATTATCTGCTTTACGGGATATTCTATTGCTCTCTTTATGATTTCAACACCAATCTGCTGGTCATCATTTAATTTTAGGCTTTCAAGGTAATTCTGAGCTCTCAGCAGGCATATTCCTCCGCCGCAGACAGTTCCTTCCTCGACCGCTGCTTTTGTTGCGTTGAGTGCATCATCAACCCTCATCTTTTTTTCTTTCATTTCGGTTTCAGTTGCAGCCCCTACGTTTATCACAGCGATTCCTCCTGAAATTCTTCCCAGCCTTTTTTGAAGAGAGTCCTTGTCAAAACTGCTTGTCGTGTTTTCTATCTGCATTTTTATCTGGCTTATCCTGAGATCAATGTTTTTTTTGTCTCCCTTCCCGCCGATAATTGTTGTCCTTTCCTTTTCGACTTTTATCTTGCTTGCACTTCCAAGGTTTTCTATTTCTATCTTTTCAAGTTCCATCCCCTTATCTTTGCTGATTACTGTTCCGCCGCAAAGGACAGCGATGTCTTCAAGGTTTGCCTTTTGGTCATCTCCGAAACCCGGCGCTTTAATAGCGCAGACCTTTATCGTTCCCCTGAGATTGTTAAGGACAAGAGTTGCAAGTGCTTCGCCTTCAACATCTTCGGCAATTATGAACAATGGCTTTCCCATCTGAGATACTTTTTCAAGCAAAGGAACCAATGGCTTTATTGTGCTTATTTTCTGGTCTGTAATCAGGACAGTTGCATCATCCAGCAATGCTGTCATCTTTTCTGCATTTGTTACCATATATGGAGAAAGGTATCCTCTGTCGAATTCCATTCCCTCTACGACCTCCAGAGAAGTTTCCATTGATTTTGCCTCTTCAACGGTTATTACTCCGTTCTTCCCAACTTCGTGCATTGCTTTGCTGATAAGAGCGCCGATTTCTTCATCATTGTTCGCAGAGATTGTTGCAACCTGTTTTATCTCTTCTTCTTTCTCAACCAGTTGCGCTTCATTTTTTATGAATTCCACTATTTTCTCTGTTGCCTTGTCTATGCCTATTTTCAGTTCAACAGGGCATGCTCCTGCAGCAACATTTTTCAGTCCTTCTGTCACGATTGCCTGGGCAAGTATTGTTCCTGTGGTTGTTCCATCCCCGGAATCATCCTGCGTCTTGCTTGCAACTTCTTTTATCAGCTGAGCCCCCATGTTTTCAAAAGGCTCTTTTAATTCTATCTCTTTTGCGATTGTGACCCCGTCATTTGTTATTGTAGGAGAGCCATATCCTTTATCAAGAACGACATATCTTCCTTTCGGTCCCAAGGTTACTTTTACTGCATCTGCAACTGCGTTTATACCCCCAAGCAAAAGCGTCCGTGCCTTTTCATCAAATTCTAATTGTTTTGCCATATTATTCACCATTTATTCTACTAGTGCCAGAATATTGCTTACCTCTAAAATAAGGTAATCTTTGTCATCTATTTTCAATTCTTCCCCGGAATATTTTTTGTATAGGATTTTATCTCCTTTTTTGATAACGCAATTATCTTTTGTTTTTCCTATTTCTTCAACAACGCCGATTTGGGTTTTTTCTTTTGCGCTGTCAGGAATAATTATTCCTCCTTTTGTTGTTGCTTCGCTTTCCTCTGTTTTCACTAAAATTTTGTTTTCCAATGGTTTAATTTTCATTATATCACCTGTTATTCATATACAATATAGGAATGGAGTTAATTTTAAAAGGGTTTGTTTGCAACTTAAAAATATTAGTTTTTATAATTTCTTACCTGTTAGAAGTAACAAAAAGGGAATGGTATGAAATATAAAATTTTAGTGCTGGTTGTGATTCTTGCATTGACAATATCCGGATGTGCTAATACAACCATTAATGCGCCGGAAAATATTTCAAATGCAACGGAACTTTCGGGCAATGAATATGATGATTCGGGAAAAGAGGGAAGCAGCAGCAGTATTATAATACCGCTGAAAAAGCCGCCCTTTATTGATTAGATTAAAAAGGGGTAGAATATGAACAAAGCAATATTTTTAATGACGCTCCTGCTTCTGGCAGGGGTTGCAGCAGCAGATGCAGGAAATGCGTTTCCTCAGGATGAGGCAGGGATAAGTGCTTATATCAATACTGGAGGAGCTATCGATATAGAACAAGCCGCAACAGCATACACAGCAATAGAAGAACTCGGGTCAACTCATGCAATAGGCACAATCGCAATAAAAAATGTGCATGCTACAGATCACATCCATGTGTATGTTGATGTCAATGGTTGGATTGTCGCATATCTCAAAAGAGATGAACAAACAGGCAAAATAGTGCAGTGGTCTGGCGGAGGCACAACATTTGCCAATGCTATCTCTAAAGTATGCAGTAAAATAGGAGTTGACTATAATTCCATCAAAGACAATATAACATATTATGATTTCAAATATCCCGATGCAGGCAATATGACAATATTTAAGAACACAAGATCATCCAATGGAGATGATTATACTCATGCGTTTTTGCCGGATAACAATACATTATATGAAGCAAGCTACTCTTTTGTCAATACAATACGCCATCGTGAATCAAATACTTATCCTTATGACAGTTATTATGGCTGGTCAAAACTATATCTAAATGGTGCATATATAAGCGGAACCGGCGTTTCCAATCGCAGAACCGTTTCGGTATATACTGGTTTTACAGTAGGAGAGTTGCATACAATTCGGCTTCAGAGAGGAGATCATAGTGGTTTGGGTTGGTCAGGTGTGGCAAGCGTTTTGATATACTCTTAATATGATGAAAATATTAGGATTATTTGCATGTCTGCTGGTTTTGCTGGTTCTTACTAGTCCTGTATCGGCAGAGATAAACATAACAGGAGCAGATGAAATAATACACCTGACCATGAAAAGCAGATCTATACCAACAAATAAGACAAATGCCACAGGGATATTTATAAGTGGGGTGGATTCTGTGGAGAATATCGGGTTGTCTCCTGTGGAAATCCCGACTAATAAGACGCCGCTTACGGGTATTTTTATCAGCGGAGAAGATGCTGTTAGTTCTTTTTCTCTTGCAGACCTCTGGAAAGGCAATGCTTCCATTGCTGTTGAATCCCATTATCACGGACAGACGGTTTATACTTCTTTTATTGTTGTTGAAGGAACTGCTTTTGATGAGTCTGGGATTGTTTCTGTTAGAGTGAAT
>QMVB01000047.1 GCA_003660905.1 Candidatus Nanohalarchaeota archaeon
AAAGAGGAGATGCATCTATTTGCGATAAAATTGAAAATTTAGTTTTTAAAAACAAGTGCTACATAGAAGTTGGAATTGCAAATCAAGATATTCTTATTTGTGACCAGATTCAGGAAAAAGACAGCAAGAGTTTTTGTTACTATAAAATCGGCTTAGCAAAACAAAATCTTTCTATTTGCAACAAAATAGATAAGCAAAATTATAAGAAAATATGTATTTATGAAGTTGAGGAGAGTCGCTCATTTTTCAAAAATACTATCCAAAACCTTTTTAGCATCAAATTCATTTAAATCCTCGTATTTCTGCCCGCAGGACAGGTACAGAATCGGCTTTTTTGAAAGATAGCAAATAGATATTGCAGAGCCGATTTTGCCGTCAATGTCTGTTTTTGTCAATATTGTTCCATCTATCCCGACTTCACCAAACTGCTCAATCTGGTTTTCTATATCCGAACCAGTGATGGATTCAGCCACAAGTATCATCAAATGAGGGCTGTTTACTCTTCTTATTTTTTTGAGCTCTTCCATGAGGTTTTTGTCTGTATGGACACGCCCGGCTGTGTCGCACAAGACAACATTTATTTTATGGGCAGCTGCATATTTTTTTGCGTCAAATATTACTGCGGCAGAATCTGCCCCGTACTGGTGGGCAACGACAGGAATTTTTAGTTTATCTGCATGTTTTTTTAACTGCTCAATTGCTGCCGCCCTGAAAGTGTCTGCTGCTGCAAAAACGCATTTCAGCCCTCGTTTTTGCAGGAGAAAACCCAGTTTTGCAAGATTGGTGGTTTTTCCTGCGCCGTTGAATCCCAGAAATACAATAACACATGGCTCTCCATTTTCATTGACTTCTTTTATTCTTTTTTGCATGTCGATTTTTTCCTGATTTAATATATCAAAAATGCTGTTCTTTATTGAGTTTTCCAAAGCTTCTTTTATATTAAACCGGTCTGCTTTTGTTCCCAAGAGCTCTTTTTTTGCAGTTTCAATAATCCGGTCTGTTGCGTCGTAAGAAGCGTTGTTTTCAAGCAGAACTAACTCAATGTCATAAAAAAAAGCATCCAGTTCTTTTTGAGTCATTTCTTTTTCCACTGCTTTTTTCTTCACAGACAGAAGCGTTTCTTTAAGGGTTTCCTTTACGCTTTTTGCGATGCTTTCTTTTGCCGGTTCATTTGAGCTTTCTGGTTGGTCTGTTGCAGTTTCCTGCTCTGGTTCTTTTATATGTTCTTTTGAACTTTCTTCCGGGTTTTCCGTTGGATTTTCCTCAATGGATTCTTTTTTGGATTCCGGCATAGCTTTTATTGCGCTTTCTTCTTTAGTCTCATTTTCCGGTTTCTTAAATGTCTTATCGAAAGTTTCCTTTATCTTTTTCTTGAAAAAATCAAACATATATATCTCTTACGAATAATTATAAAAATATTAACAACAGGCATTATTATGGATTTAAAAAAAAGAGTAGCGCTTGTAAAGGAAGTTGGCGAGGAAATAATCACAGAAACTGAATTAACTGAACTTCTAAAAACAAAAAAAAAGATTATTGCTTATGATGGATTTGAGCCGTCAGGAAACATACATATTGCACAGGGGCTTTTAAGGGCGATATATATCCGGAAACTCATTGATGCAGGAATTTATTTCAAGATGTATATTGCAGACTGGCATGCATGGCTAAACAACAAAATGAACGGTGATTTAGAAAAGATAAGGAAATGCGGCGACTACTTTGTCGAGGTCTGGAAATCCTGCGGACTGGACACAGGCAAAATTTCTTTTGTTTATGCAAATGACATTGTCAAAAACAAGGACTACTGGGAACTTGTCCTGAACATTGCAAGGCATTCTACAATTAAAAGAACGCTTCGCTGCTCCCAGATTATGGGAAGGGCGGAAAGCATGGATTTGTCAGCTGCCCAGATGTTTTACCCATGCATGCAGGCAGCAGATATTTTTTATCTGGATATTGACATTGCCCAGCTCGGGATGGACCAGAGAAAGGTAAATATGCTTGCCCGGGAAGTTGCTCCAAAACTAGGATTCAAGCCGCCTGTTGCGGTTCATCATCACATGCTTGCAGGACTGCTGCCACTAAAGACAGAAGGAGATGCATCTGCAATTGAAAAGAAAATCAGCCGGAAAATGAGCAAATCAAACCCAATGAGCGCTATTTTTATGACAGACGACAAAGATACAATTGCCAAAAAAATAGCGAAGGCGTACTGCCCAATCAAACAGGCACAGGAAAACCCGATACTTGAATATTTAAAATACATTATTTTTGAAAAGCAAAAGACATTCAGGATTGAAAGACCTCAAAAATACGGAGGAAATCTTGAATTTGACAATTACAGCGCTGTTGAAAAGAAATACACAGATGGCGAAATTCATCCGGCTGACCTGAAAGCAGGTGTTGCCCAGTCATTGAACTGCCTGCTGGAGCCAACCAGAAAGTATTTTGAAGAGAATACAAAAGCGAAAAAATTAAGGCACGAAATTACAAAGCAGTAGGCATTTATTTATTTTGTCTTTATATATTTTATCTACAATAAAAAAATAAGTAATATGGCGAAAAAAAAAGTTGTATTTCATGATGTAATACAGGTCGTTGACAATAAACCCTCAGGTGATGGGGGAGGTCATGGTGATACAAGTAGTCCTATAAGCAATATTAATGTTACTGGAGGAGGTATAGGTTCAATTCCAAGAGTTACTCATGATGTTGAAGAGACTCAGGACCAAAAAGACCAGTCACAGAGAATTGAGAAGGAAAAAAGAGAGATACTGTCAAATGCAAAGGAATCTGCAGTGAAAGATCTTATTAATTCATATGCCTTTTTGACAGAAGATGAGATGAAAGGTCTGAACAGGAAAATAAAGGGCGCAGGTTCTGTAGGAGAGATTAACCAGATAAAAAAAGAGATGCAGGAAGATAAAATAAGATTCCAGGATTTAGGGTCGAAAATGGAGGGCATCCGGAAAATAATGCATAGAAAGAAGCAGGATATTCACAAGGAATATGTTGAAGATATCAGCCGCACAATGAATAAAGTCGAAACAGATATTTACGATGAACCCTTTCCTTATGGCTATATTATAAATCAGAGATATCCAATTGCGCATGTTGAAGAAAAACAACCTCTTTCAAACCCATATGGGCAGGGAAATATGACGATAAAAGATGTTGTGTCTTTTAATGGAGCCATTAGAGATAAATACACATACCAATACTTCTTTGAAATATATGAAGAAAATGGAACAAAAAATGGAAGATGGATTGAGGCAAGAATTATAAGACAAAATGCAAGAGATGATATACATGGCAAGGAAAAAATAATTTTAGAGGTAATAGGAGCAAATGGACAGTTGGATGCGGTTAGTTCAGGTATAAGAACCAAACAAGACATAATTAGTCCTGCAGAGCTTAGGGAATATGGATATACTTATTTGGATAAGTTAACGCATAGTAAGCGGAAGAATCTGGTGGCTCAGGCAGAGAAATATGCAAGGGAAAAATATAGCGGCGATGAGCACAGGTTTAACGATTTCATAGATATTAATGGGAATGTTGTACAAAACCCAATGACAATACAGGATGCGCTTGAAAGCGGTGATGAGAATTTAATAGTTCAGGGAAGGGAAAAAGCTGAAAATTTATACATGCAGGCAAATCCTGAAATCCATCAGGAAGTATTGGATATTAAAGAAGCAACAAACAAGATGCAGGACATAAGAGGAAGTTATTCAGATAAATATCATAAAGCAGGAGATAATGAACTAAAAAAACATCTCGGGACAAACAAAATAATAAGCATTAAAGAGAAGCTGGAAAAAGAAGGGCTTACCCACATGGATGATTTAAATGTATCTGAAGGTGAAGTCAAAAAATACAGCAAGGAGCACAAGAAAGAAAAACTGATTGGGGAGATTATTGAAGAAGGCAACTGGTTTATTGTAACATACGAGAGTTTGTTTGAAGAGCTTGCAGATGTAGAGCATGACAACATCAATAAAGTAATGAATTTTGCTGAACAAAAAACAAGAGGTGCAAGAAATGCTGTAAGCAAGATGCGTCATCCACTAAGAAAAGAAGTGCTTGTTGAACCTACTGATGAGGAAGACAACACATGAGTCTTTTATGTCAAGAGCATAAATGCTCTTTCTCCTTTTCCATCAATTCCTCTGCCCTTTTCATGGAAATGTTTTTCTCTTCTATCATCTGTTTTACTATTTTTTGAATCTGCTCCTCTCCTTTTGCTCCAGCAGACATTGCAAGGTTTCTTGCATGCAGTTTCATATGCCCTTGCTGTATGCCGACAGTTGCAATTGCCCTTAATGCCGCGAAATTCTGCGCAAGCCCGAGAGATGCAAACACTTCTGCCAACTCTCTTGCGGTTTTTGCCCCGATTATTTTCAGATTTGCCTGAGCTGTTGGATGGACTCTTGTGGCTCCGCCGATTATTCCAAGAGCAAGAGGGATCTCTATTGAAATGCAGAGGTTGCCTTCTTTGTCTTTTTCATATTTTGTCAAGGGCAGGTATTTGCCTGTGATGCTTGCCCATGAGTGCGCTCCTGCCTCGATTGCCCTTGTGTCATTGCCGCAGGCAAGTGTTGCCGCAATTATCCCATTCATTATCCCTTTGTTGTGTGTTGATGCTCTGTAGGGGTCATTATATGCAAATTCATATCCTTCAAGAATCCGGTCGATTGTATCTTCGCCCAGCAAGTCCTTTTTTATTGTTGCTCTCGACCTGACCAGACGCTCGGTTGCAAGGTTTGAAATAATCCTGAATCCAACGCTTCCTTCCTTGAGATATTCTTTTATCCTTGATGAAACAACTTCGCACATTGTATTGACTGCATTTGCTCCCATTGCATCACAGCAGTCAACAAATAAATGGACAACAAGCAAGTCGCCGAAATTCTGCGTAGTTACAATTCTTATTTCCAGCTCTTTTGCCCCTCCTCCGAAGCGCACAAGAATATCCTGCTCATTTGCATAATCCAGTAGTTCCTGCTTGTGCTCAAGGATTATCTGCCTTGAATGAGCTATGTTTTTTATCCCGGAAAACTGAATCTGACCAATCATCACCGGTCTTGTGCTGTTTGTAATAAAACCGCCGGATTCCCTTATTATTTTGGCGGAATTAGATGCTGCTGCAACAACAGACGGCTCTTCCGTCACCATAGGAATCAGGTAATCCTTATTGTTTATCAAAAAATTGCAGGCAATCCCAAGAGGGAGCTCATAGGTGCCGATTACATTTTCAATCATGTTGTCTGCTGTTTGCATTGGAAGAGAGCCGTTTTTGCCAATTGATTCAATCTCCTCTTTATTTAAATCTGCAAATTCAGATACTATTTTTCTTCGCTCATCTACGCTCAATTTGTAGAATCCGGACAATTTAGATGTTTTTTCCATAGAGATATGTATTGAATATTTTTTTAAAAGTAAAGAGGAAAGTGATGGATTATGCTATCTGCATATAATAGCTAAATCAATTTTACTGCCTAAAACAGGGAATGCAACAAAAATAATCAGAAGAAAAGGCATGGTTTTTTTTAATTGACGGATTGTATGGGTTATAAAAAAAGAAAATATGAAAGTATTTATGAATATGACACGACAAAACCAAAAAGTTTATATATATTTATGTCTTTTAAGTTATATAATAAAATATGATTGATTATGGTAAACAAAAAAGCTCAGATGGGAAACATGCTGCATCTTGTTATTATAGCAGTAGTGATATTAATTGCAGCTATGGCAATTATTTTGATGGTTACTAAGACGACCGGTGATGTTGGTGAGAGTTCGGGACATCAGATTGATGATGCTTCAGGTGGAATTGGTGATGCTTTAGGTAGCATTACAAGAGGTTGCCCTGGTGATTCTAGCGTTACAGCATGCCACGGTCATATTTATAAGATTACTGGTACGGACAATAATAATGATGGGGATAATCTAGATGCCGGTGATATTGGAGATTCTACGTCAGGATCTGCTGCTGCTGGGTTTGCTTTAGGAGAACAAGTATGTTGTACTTCTAAAACACTATCTCCCGGTACTAATGATATAGCAGGATCTTGTGAATATATATATACATGTAATCCTACAAGTTAATTTCTTCCTTTTCTTTTTCTAATTTTTTAACATTTTTCTTTCTTCCATCGTAAATAAACTATAACTTCACAAAGAAGTTTGTTTTCGGCACAATCTACAACGCCAGTTGGAGACGCAGAAAATCTCTGATATTCTCGCGAAATCCGAAGGATTTTTTCTGTAAAGAATTTTGCTCTATCTTTTATGCTATATCGATTGCAAATTTTCTTTGCTTCTTGCGTGTATTTTCTTGGTTTTCCTTTTTTTCAGCCTCTGTTATCTATTAAGATTAGGTTTTCATCGAGTTTATCCATCTACTAATGTTATATCTTCCGGCAATTAAATATCTATCTATTTTTCTGTTGCTCCATCCCTTTTTATGCAATTCTCTTGCTTTTTTTCGTTTTTCAAATATTAATATTTTTTTCATTTGACCACCATTATGCTTATAATTTGGGCGGACTTAATCTATTTGAAACTTAACCATTAGTCACTTCAAACTTTTTTTTCGAAAAAGTCTCTAAATCCAAAATATCCTCTCCCCTCATATTTATAAATTTTTATGATTCTTAAACATTGATGAATTCCAACAACCCTATAGTCAAGCCGTGCACAGAGGAAAATGTTTTTGAAATACGCCAAAAGAAAAATATTAAGCTGAACCTTGAGAATACAGCAAAATGCCTTAAAAAAAAATACAAGATTATTGTTGTGACGCCCTATCTAACTGTTGTTGAAAATGATAAAATAAGAGCAAATATTTTCAAGAGCGGAAAACTGCTTATAAAAAATGTATCTGAAGATGAAGCAAAAAAAACAGCAAAGGAGATTGAGGGGTGCTTTGCAACATGAAATGCCTGTATTTTAACAGGAGGCAATAAAAATACTTCCTGCAACAAACAGGATGGTGCTAATTGCAGGAGCGATGCTGGGTCCAATTTATGCGCTTTTTGTCGAAAAAATAGGCGGCAGCCTTCTTGATGCAAGCATCGCAGGAGGCATTTTTGCTTTTACAGCAGGCATAACGACTCTTCTTGCCGGAAATATGGCAGATAAGATAAAAGAGAAAAAACAAATTATGGTGTTTGGCTATCTGCTTATGGCTCTTGGATTTATGCTGTATACATTTGTGGATTCTATCGGTCAATTATTTCTTGTGCAGCCTAAGTTTGACATTTACTAAATTTTTATTTTTTCACAATATTTTAGATAAAGAATTTGACAGTTAGGTACCCTTCTAATTCTTTAAAATTCAGCCATTTTAGAGCGTATTGTGCTAATGT
>QMVB01000048.1 GCA_003660905.1 Candidatus Nanohalarchaeota archaeon
AGAATTTTGGAATAACGTGCAATACAAATGTTTCCCTGCGATAGGCACTACTTCCTGAATTTTTTTCTTGTTTTCTTACAGTTTGTGCAACAACAAAAAAATGCAAGTAATGCGGCGCGATATAATCTCAAACGCAATTATATTTCACATTATACAAATTGCGTCTTCGAATATATTCACCTGCTCTTTGCAGTCGAATATACTAGCAGAGCACATAAATACTATCAATATCGCTTGTATTTTGCATTATTTATGCGTTATGCTATATTGTTCATCATAAATTCTCAAATATTACTTATTTTTCTTGAGAAATTTCTCTTTTTTGGCAACAAGCATTCGTGTCTTGACAATTGTATCCGGGTTTAATGACATGGTCTTTATGCCGCATTCTACAAGAAATTCTGCAAAATCCGGGAAGTCCGACGGCGCCTGACCGCATATTCCTATATATTTGCCTTTCTTGTTTGCAACTTCAATCACATTTTTTATCAGTTTTTTGACTGCTGCGTTTCTCTCATTATATATGTGCGATACGAGTTCTGAGTCCCTGTCAAGACCAAGCGTCAGTTGCGTCAAATCATTTGAGCCTATAGAAAATCCGTCGAATATATCAAGAAATTCATCAGCGAGCAGAACATTTGAAGGGATTTCGCACATTACATATACCTGCAAATCGTTCTCTCCTTTTTTCAATCCGTTCCTTTCCATCTCATTAAGCACTTTTTTGCCTTCTTCAACTGTCCTGCAAAATGGTATCATTATTTTAAGATTTGTCAGACCGAATTCCTCTCTCACTTTTTTCAGCGCTTTGCATTCAAGGGCAAATGCGTCCCTGTATTTTTTATCATAATATCTTGAAGCTCCTCTCCAGCCAATCATTGGGTTGGCTTCTATGGGCTCATAAAGAGTTCCTCCAATCAGGTTCGCATATTCATTGCTCTTAAAATCCGACAGGCGCACAATTACTGGCTTTGGATAAAATGCAGCTGCAAGCGTCCCTACGCCTTCTGCAAGCTTGTCAACAAAATACTGCTTTTTGTCATCATAGTTCTTTGTAAGGCTTTCTATTTTTTGAGCCAGTTTTTTGTGCTTTTCGCTATTTTTTATGCTGTTGAAATTCATCAGTGCCATGGGATGAATCCGTATATATGAATTTATTATAAATTCCTCTCTTGCAAGACCTACTCCTTCCTGCGGCAGGAACGAGAATTTAAATGCCTGATCAGGCGAGCCGAGATTCAGCATTATTTTTGTTTTTGTTGGAGGAATCTTCCCCAGGTTTATTTTATCTACACTGTATTTTAGAGTTCCCATATAGATGATTCCTTCTTCTCCTGATGTGCAGCTGACAGTTACAGGACTGTTGTCCTTTATTGCTTCGGTTGCATCTCCGCACCCGACAACGCAGGGAATCCCGAGCTCCCTGGAAATAATCGCTGCGTGGCATGTTCTTCCTCCCCTGTTAGTGACAATAGCAGAGGCAATTTTCATAATTGGCTCCCAGTCAGGGTCTGTCATATCAGTCACAAGAATCTCTCCTTTTTTGAATTCACTGATATTTTTTACATCATTTATTATATGGGTGTTTCCTGTGCTTATCTTCTCCCCCACACTCAATCCTTTTACGATAACAGTGCCTTCTTCTTCGAGATTGTATTTTTCGTAAACATTCGCATCTTTCCTGGACTGTACAGTTTCAGGTCTTGCCTGCACAATGAACAATTCATTAGTCTGTCCGTCCTTTGCCCATTCCATATCCATCGGCTTTAAGTAGCCTGCCTTTTGACTGTAATGGTCTTCTATAGTGCATGCCCATTTTGAAAGAGTAAGCACTTCATCATCGGTTAATGAGTACCTGCCTCTCATCTCTTCAGGAGTAGGGATGTTCTTGACAGGATGCTTTGTGTCGTTTGTATAAATCATTTTTATCTTTTTTGAGCCGACTTTTTTCATTATAATCGGTTTTTTCCCTTCTTTCAGCGTAGGCTTGAATACATAGAATTCATCTGGATTGACTGCTCCCTGGACAACATTCTCCCCCAATCCATAGGAAGAAGTCACAAACACGACATTATTGAATCCTGTTTCTGTATCAATGGAAAACATGACTCCGCTTGAAGCTAAATCGCTCCTTACCATTTTCTGCACGCCAATTGAAAGGGCGATGTTGAAATGGTCAAACTTCTTGTCTTCACGATAAGATATTGCCCGGTCAGTAAATAAAGAGGCATAGCACCTTCTGCATGCATCCAGCAGAGATACTTCCCCACTAATATTCAGGTAGGTTTCCTGCTGTCCTGCAAATGATGCATCGGGAAGGTCTTCTGCTGTTGCAGAACTCCGGACAGCAACATCAACGCCTTCGCCGTATTGTTTTTCAAGATTATGGTATGCCTCTATAATTGCATGATTTAATTCTTCCGGGAATTCAAAGGACAATATCGCTTCTCTCACTTTTCTCCCTCTTTGCTGGAGATTAAGTATATCATGCGTGTTAAGGTCTTTTAGAATTTCATTTATTTTCTCCTTTGCGCCATTATTGTCAAGCAATACTCTATAAGCATGCGCCGTTACAGCATATCCATTAGGTATGTTTACCTCTTTTTTTGTCAGGTTGCTATACATTTCTCCCAAAGATGCGTTTTTTCCGCCAACTATAGGGATATCCTCAATGCCCAATTGATCAAACCAAAGAACCAACTTTTGTTTCTTATCCATATTTTCACTTAATGTATTAATATTATTGAATATATTAATAAATAAGGGATTTAAATATATATAATTATGTATTTATTATGTCATAAAACCTAATGACGTTGTTTTATGACACCGGATGCCTGCAAATATTTTGTAGTTTATTTGCGACAGGAAATGACATTTTCCTTTTATGGTTTTTTTCATAAAAGTATTATGAAAAAGTTTATAAAGTTAAAGATGTATTTTTATAGTGATAAAAATGTGCGGGATAATTGGATATTGTTCAACTAATTCGAGAAATGCCAGAAAAATTGTTATTGAAGGGCTAAAGAAGATGGAATACAGGGGCTATGATTCATGGGGAATTGGAATCAAAGCAGGCAACTCAATCTCTGTTGAAAAAAAAGTCGGTTCAATAAGTGATGCAGACCAGAAGAGTGAGCTGGACTGCAATTATGCAATAGGGCATACGAGGTGGGCAACGCATGGAAAAGTTACAGAGGAAAATGCGCATCCTCATTTAAGCTACAATGGCAATATTTGCGTGGTTCACAACGGCATCATCGAGAATTATCGCGAGTTGAAAAAAGAATTGCAGGAAAAAAATTATGAATTTAAATCAGATACAGATACAGAAGTCATTCCGCACCTTATAGAAGAACATTACAGAAAAACAAATGATTTTCAAACAAGTGTAAAAAAAGCAAGCGAATGCTTCAGGGGGAATTATGCCTTTATTGCAATGTGCAATGATTTTGAAGGTCTCATCGGCGTCAAAAACGGAGCACCTCTTCTTATAGGATATGAAAAAGAAGAAAGCTTTATTACAAGCGATGTTGTTGCTTTTATAGAACGCACCAAGAAGGTAACATACCTTGATGACAATGAAATGGTGGTTTTAGGATGAGTTTCTCAAATACCAGATTAATTGCTTTTGATCTGGACGGCACTTTGCTAAAAGAAGAAAGCGTTTTAGAGCTATTAAAACTGCAGGAAAGCCCGGCTAAAAAACTTGAACTTGCCAAAAAGATTATCTATTATACTAAAGAAAAAGCCATTGGTGCAGCAACAGAAATGAATATGCTTTCATCTATGCTGTCCGGCATGGAAGCAGAAAAATACCGACAGCGCATTGATAGTTTTGAATTGATGCAGGGAGCAGATTATGTTGCAAAAAAATTGAAAAAAGAAGGATATGCTTTGGCAATATTGAGCGATGGCTTTTTGATGGTCGCGAATCATGTAAAACGAAAATTAAATTTTGATTATGTATTTGCCAATGAACTGGAAGTTAAAAACGGGATTCTTACCGGAAAATTAATCACACCGTACAATGAAAAAATGCCATATTCCGGGTGCATTAATCATAATCTCTGCAAAAGAAAAGTCCTGACTGATTTATGCAGGAACTTAAAAGTAGAATTAAAAGATGTTGTGGCTGTCGGGAACGGCACTTCTGACATCTGCTTTCTGGATATTGCAGGAAAATCAATAGGTTTCAATCCAAACAGCACAATAGAAGAAATAGCAGATGTGTCCATAAAGAGCAATGATTTAAAAGATATTTTGCCTCATATTATTAATTAAGTGATTGTATTATGAAAATTTTAGGAATTTGCAGTTCACCGCGAGAAAAAAGCAATACTCATCTTGCTCTTCCCATTTCAATGGAAGAAGCAAAAAAGGAAATAGAAGGAACAGAGATTATTCTGCTCGGCAAAAAGACAATAAATCAATGCGTCGAGGGAAATTGCTCTGTAAATAACGATGCAGAAGAGATTTTTCAGATATGGAATTAAAAATTAACCGAATGCGCCTGAAGCATAAAAATGTTCTTGTCCAGGCATATTATTCTCCTCAAATCAAAATCAACAAGGCGATTCTATTTGCATATGGCCTGCCGGGCACACCATTGAACAAAAATGATTACATGGTTAAAAAATTCATAGAAAACAATTTCATTGTCCTGTGCCCTCAATATATGGGAACTTATGACAGCAACGGGGATTTTACTCTCCAAAATTGCGTAAATTCAATAGGTGCAGCAATTGATTTAGTTGATGGCGGAAAAATAAATGATTTGAATTTTTTAGCAGAAGAAACGATTCTTTGCGGCGGGAGTTTCGGGGCGAGCATAGTTCTTTTGTGCGCTTCAAAAGAAGAGAAAATAAAAAAAGTGATTCCAATTGCAACGCCGCTCAAATGGTCTCAAGAGGCATTGAAAGAACATTCATGCTTTATTGAAAATCTGTGGAGTTACACTCACAGAATAAGCAAAGAGGGATTCAGAACACTGCTTGAGATGGACATTGAAAAGGCATTTGATAATCTGAAAAGCAAAAACTTATTTTTGATTCACGGGAAAAATGACAAAATCGTTGATGTTGAAAATTCTGTTGCAATCTATGATTCATTGAAAAACAATGGCAAAAATGAACTTTTGCTGACAGAAGATGAACACATTGGATGTTCTGCATTAAACAATAAAAAAATATTTGACAAGGTAATTGAATGGATAAAAAAAAAATAAAAGCTGTGCTCTTTGATTTGGATGGCACATTGATAGACAGCTATGATGCTTATTATATTGCATGGTTTAATATACTAAAGCAATATGGAATTACTTTGACAAAGAAAGAATTTTATGCCGCCGGAGGCATAGCATACCAAGAGATGTTAAAGACCATGCTTAAGGAAAAATACGCTCAACTCCAAAAGCAAAATAAAATAGCGGGCATATCAGACTATCTTCTGAAGGAATGCATGGCATTAATGCCGGAAAAATCAAGACCGCTTCCTTATGCAAAAGATATTCTTTTGATGCTCAAAAGCAAGGGCATAAAAATCTCTATTGTTTCTGCAACGCCAAAGAACATTATTGAGTTAGGAATCAAGATGCTTGATGCGGAGAAATTAATTGACTTTTTTATTTCAAATGAGGATGTTGATATGCAAAAGCCTGCTCCTGACTGCTATCTAATGGCAAAAGACAAGTACGGCTTTTCTAACAACGAGTGCATTGTTGTGGAAGACAGTCCTGTTGGGATAAAGGCAGGAAAAAATGCAGAAATGAAAGTGATTGCAGTAAAAGGATATTTTAACAGGCAATTAAATGTAGCAAAACCAGATTATATATTTGATGATTTAAAACAGGTTGGTGAAAAAATAATAACACTAAGCGAATGATATGGCAATTGAAATAATTGATTTGAAAACAGGCAAAAGAAAGGAAAAAGAAATAAAGACAATTGAATGGGACAGCAGAAGCGCAACAAAAGACAGCTATGAGCATTTTATGATTAAAGAGATTTTAGAGCAGCCAATTGCAATAAGGAAATCTCTGTCCCAGGACAAAGAAAAATTAATGAAAATGGCCATCGGGATATTGCGTTCGAGGCAGGTAATAATCACTGCCTGCGGGAGTTCAAGATATGCCGCCTTAATCGGCAGATACCTGTTTTCAAAGATAGGCGGCAAGTTCTGCGATGTTATCATATCTTCTGAATTCGGGTATTTTAAGGATTCAATAGACAAGAACACGCTTGTTATTGCCGTATCCCAAAGCGGTGAGACAGCAGATGTTTTGGAAGGACTGAAAGAAGCAAAGAAAAACGGGGCAGAAATATATTCAATAGTGAATGTTGTGGACTCAACAATTGCACGGATGAGTGATGAGGTATTGTATCTTAACTGCGGACCTGAAATAGGCGTTGCCGCAACGAAAAGCTTTTTATCCCAGATAATTATTTTCTATATTCTTGCTTTTGCAATGAACAATAAAACAGATTATGCAAAAAAGCAATTGACAAATATAGCGGAGCTGATTGAAAACGCACTGCCATATACAATAGAGATTACCAAAAAAATAGCAAAAGAAACAAAAGACCAAAATGATTTTTTCTACATAGGCAGGGGAATCAATTTTGCAGTTGCATCAGAAGGCGCGCTGAAACTCAAAGAACTCTCATACATCCATGCAGAGGGAATGCCGGCGGGAGAGCTTAAGCACGGGACAATTGCGCTCATAGAAGACAAAACTCCTGTTGTTGCAATAAATCCAGATGACCACACTTATGCAGAAACCCTTTCCAATGCAGAGGAAACAAAGGCAAGAGGGGCCGTAATAATCGGAATAAGCGATAATGAAAGCGAAGTATATGATTATCACATAAAAATAGAAAAAGTCAGCAAAATTTTTTATCCAATTGCATGCGTTATCCCTGAGCAGTTATTGGCATACTTTCTGGCAGTGGAAAGAGGGAAAAACCCGGACAAGCCCAGGAATCTGGCAAAAAGTGTTACTGTGAAATAGGTTTTGCGTAAAAATGCTAAAATCAGCCGAGTTTTTACACAAAATGGCTACTCATCTTACATCCCAACTTTGACAGTTAATTAAAAAAGTGTTCTGAGTTTGTTAAGTTATGACCCAACTTTGACAGTTTGATACCAAACAAGGCAGGAAAACCTATTTAACAGTTTGCAAAAAACAGGATTTTTCAATAGAATTTATGTGATAATCGCTTGTTTTTGACTATAAATCCACTTATTTGAATGCTAAAATTCAATAAAAAACATATTTTTAATTGATTTTTGTCG
>QMVB01000049.1 GCA_003660905.1 Candidatus Nanohalarchaeota archaeon
AAAGAAAAACAGCAACTATAAATAATTTTATCGTATAAAATGGTAAATGGTAAAAAAAGTCAAATTCTTAAAAGAAAGAAAAATAACAATGTCTTTCTTAAAAAGAGAACAGGAAAATGCCTTTGAAAACAACAACATGCCTCTATTAAAATTAATCTCAAAGCAGATTAAATTTAGAAAAAAACAAAAATTATATAAGCATAACAAAACAAAATTAACCTATGAGAAGAAATAAATCAATTAATTCCCCCTTTGCACTTATCATAGTTTTATTACTGGCTCTCATAGCCAGTGCATTAATTTTAATTATACCGAAACCACCGCAACTCCTCTACTGCCTCGACTCCCAAAATATATCAGACGGAACGCAATGCTCTCCAACTTCATTCTGTGAAAATGGCACATGCCATCCTTTATACTGCACTTCTTATGAATCAACTCCCCGATACTGCAAAACCAACTTTATAGCAGTATGCCCTAAATGCCAAGACGGAGTCTGGCAGGAAGAACCCATCTACTGTCAGCAAGGAGAATACTGTCTCAATGGCAAATGTATAGCTCCGTATAGCGACACCTGCGGAGACAGCATCTGCACTGTAGGCGAAGACTGCTTTAAGGACTGCGGTTCTATCTCATCTTGGGATAAATACACCAAAGCCATATCTGAAACAGAAGGCATAGACCAATACTTAGAATCATCAAAATACTACGACTACAGCAACCCAACAATAAGAAAAATAATAGCAGACATAGAAGCAAAATACCACCCTACAACACCATACGAATATATGAAAGATGCAACAAATTATCTATTCCATACATTTGATTATGTTTGGGGAGGAGTATCATGCCCAGAAACAGCAGAAGAAGTATTGCAGAGAGGCACAGGCAACTGCGTGGACTTCTCCGTCATTTTAATCTCCCTAATGAGAGCCAAAGGCATCCCTGCACGGCAGATTGAAGGTTGCGTAAGCCATGATAAATGGCAGTGTCAGCCTTATGCATTATACGGCAGATTAGATATGGAAGAAATTAAATTAAGAGCCGGAAACATTAACGAACAGCAACCATTAGGTCATAGCTGGGTAGAAATATACACACCAGATGAAGGCTGGAAAACAGCAGACCCAACAGTAGGCGACTGGATAAGCCATAATTGCATCGGCTACCACAAAATAAGCCACTCAATTAATGAAGAGAAATGCTATATCAAAAACTACAATGAAGTAGAATTTTGTCGAGGATACTAATATCTTCTCCCTTTCCTTGTTCCTTTCGGATTCTTGCATCCTCCACGCCCAAAATTGCCTCTTCCTCTTCCACTTCCATCCCTAAGTGGCCTTCCTTTTTTCATAAAAAATAATAAAACTAAATCTTTATAAACTTTTAATTTAAATAAGAGTAGTAAGTAATTATTATGACTAACCCAAAACCAAAAGGATGGAAAGGCGACCACACCAGACCTGTCTTAGCAGGTCTAAAAGGCAGAAGAAGAATACCCAATCAATTTTGGAAGCAGGAATTTAAAAGAGACATTGAAGAAAAATTACGGGCGTCTACTAAAGAATACAATAAATACAAAAAAACAAATAATATAATATATTTACAGCAGGCAGGCAATAAACTATTCAGCATAGTAGAGCATCTATTGATGATAAAATATAATTTTAGAACAAAAAACTATCAAACAATACGCAATAGGGTTAAGGACAACAAAGAAGATAGATTATTGTTAAGAGATGTGGCACAGCTCCATTATTTTTTCTACGATGCGGAATTGCAGATGGATAAAGAATATGCAGAAGACTACTACATCGATATAAAAAATAGAATTAAATTAAGATTATGAAGTGATAATTATGCCATACAAAAGAATAGGAAGAAAAATATACACCAAAAGAACAGGAACATGGAAGCTAAAGCAAACCTGCACATCTATACATAACGCAAAGAGTGCATTAAGATTATTAAATCAAATTGAGGCAAAAACTATGAAAAAAATAAAAAGAACACCAGTATTGACAAAAACAGGCGCATACATAAGACTAAACAACAAAAAAATCTACTTCAAAACAGAAGCCCAATTAAGAAGAACGCACCCGGAAGTCAAGTTAGTCTATCGAAGAAAGCACAGCAAAGACTATCTAAGAGCGATGAGGTTATACAAGAAAAGATGATATTATGAAAAGAGGAATATTTAGAAGAGGAACAAGAAAAGAAGAAAAGAAAATGCTATACTTGTTTCAAGTAAATTTTGAAGAATTAAATAAAGTATATATCACAAAAAAAGGAAAGAAAATGTTTTTTGTGAGAATCTCTGATGGAACTATTGAAGTTGCAAATAGATGGGGTGATACTGTGGGCAGAAGTCCTCTTGGCGGAAGTAGATTGTATTGGAGAGGGAGGAACGGGAGTTACAGAGAATTAACAGTTGAAGAAGAAAAAGCAGTAAGAGGAAGATTATGAAATCAGAAAAATATAAAGGATATACAATAACTTTTCATTCCAGCAAAGATAGGCACAAGCAAGCAAAAATAGGTGCAAAGATACCAAAAATATCTAAAAGAATTTTTGTCTCATTGAGAAGCACAAAAGAAAGGGCACTAAAAGATGCAAAAATTTTTATAAATTTTTATATCAAAGATAAAAAAAGGAGACGGTAGTAATGTTGCAAAAACAAATGCAAAGAACAAAAATTCCATATTGGAAGCAGGAATTTAAAAAAGATATAGAAAGAAAAATGCAGGCATCCACTCAAGAATACAATAAATACAAAAAAACAAAAAAAACAATCTATTTACAGCAGGCAGGCAATAAGCTTTTTAGCATAACAGAAAACTATATGATGATTAAATACGGAAAAAGAAAATTCAGCTATAAATCTATATATGATTTAGTTAAATCCGATGAAAGAGACGAAGAATTGCTAAGAGAAGCATTAAATCTTCATTATTTTTTTTATAATGGTAAATTGCATATGCCAATATGGATGGCAGTAAGAGATTATAAAAAAGTAAGGGATAAATTAAATTAAAGATTAAAGTGATAATTATGAAATCAACAACAATAATAATAATAATGCTGGCGCTATTTCTGTTCGTCCCTTTCTGCTCAGCAACTAATGATGGAGTAAATATAAACTCAGCAATAATTACAACAGATATAAGGGATGCCAACTGGCTGGAGTCAATTCAATGCAAATACAATTTAATAGATAATTGCGCAGAAGGGGAAGACGGATACCTTATCATAGAAACTCCTTTAGAGGCAATAACAGATTATTATTTCAAGGATATGTATGTGGATGTAGGAGAGAAGGCATATTTTTGTGCAGAGATAACATGGGATTATGCCTCTTATTTGAGTGATAAGAATACCTGTGGAGCAACCCTATATACAAGCACCCTTGCAAATACAGGTGGATGCAGTGCAGATATATCCCCCAGTTATTATATGTTGCGTAAACAATACAGACCTGATGGAGCAACAACCACAGTATTATCAACTTTTTCAACACCGCATCAATTTGGGGATACATGGAAAGTTTGCAGTAATTTTTATCCTGTAGCAGGAAGTTATGTTATTACCTATCCAACCATACTAACCAAACCGCCAACTTCTGCATGGAGAACTAATTTTATTAATTACGGTGCAAAATATGCCTATGACAAAGACACTTCTGTTACAGGAATTATTGCTTATGCCTCACAGCAATATTCGGTTTTTGTAACCGCAACGCCAGCAGACAAATGCAAAGATGTAACATGCCCGAATAAATGTCAGGGAGACTATGTTTACCATTACCAATGCAACCCCTCTACAGGAAACTGCGATTATAGTTCAAGTACATCATGCAAAGGATATGGATGTTCAGGCGGAGTATGCAATACAGCGCCAGTTTCATACTGCGGAGATAACATAAAAAATGCAGGTGAAGAATGCGATGGTACGGCAGGCGTACCCGAGCATTATGTATGCCTATCCGATTGTACATTAAAATACATTCCTTATTGCGGGGACGGCACATGCGACCCGAATGAAGATTACACAGGATGTCCTGCCGACTGTTCAGACCCATGCGCAGAAGTAACATGCCATGATTACTGTGAAGGCAACACAGCAAAATATGCAGGGCAATGCAATCCATCCACAGGAGAATGCATGTATCAATCTCAAGTATGCGATGACAGATGCGTTGAAGGCGTATGCGAAGGGCAAATAGATAAATGCACAGGAGTAACACCAAAGGAAGACCACTGCATAGGAAATGTAAGGCAATATGGCGGAAGTTGCGACCCAGCTTCTGGTTTATGGGTATACGATACAGAATTATGCCCTAATGCATGCATATCTGGCGTATGCACAGGTGGAAGTTGTACTTATGATATAGACTGCAACGACAACAATCCCGACACAACAGATAAATGCACAAGCGGAGTATGCGCCAACACGCCAATTGAAGAAAATGAATTGGGATTCTTAATCACAGTAGGACTCATGGGAATTGCCTTAATTTTCGGTGTAGTTTATATAATTAAAAAGTCTAAAAAGAAAGTAAGGAGAAAAAGGAGATAATATATTATGGGAAAAGGAGTAACATTGGTTTATCAGATAGGCAGAATATACAAAATAAATGGAAAATATCAGAGGGTAATAAAAACACGAACCTACCAAAAAAAGAACGGTCTAATGGGTGAAAAAGTAACATTTTTATTTAGAGGTAAAGAAACACAACGAGAACAACAATATAGAAAAAGAAAGCAATAATATTATGAATTCAAAAACCAAAATGCAAATGGCGTCAATTCTAATCATATCCTTATTCTTAATCATAGGAATATATGCCTTATACCCAGATAAAGTCAATACCTTATTAGAGGCAGACTCATTCAATCCACAAAAGCCCATTTTCGATTCAGTAGAATGCGTAGATGAAATAACGAGAAGCCATGATTTGTATTTTACCACAACCTCTTATTCAAATGGAGAGGTATTTCAGGCAGGAGATAGTTGGGAAGCAACATATACATGCACTGGCGCAGATGTATCTGGTGCATGCAACACAAAAATGACATTATCTTCTGTAAATTGTCCGCAATACTATACTCCTTATTATTATATTAAAATGAACGACCAATGCATCTATGGAACAGGATATTATGCAGATAGAGGCACTTATCTCGATTTCTGCAACAATTTTCCTAAATACAATTCAGGTTATGCCTTTGACAAGGGTCAAACAATTAAAGTGGAGGCAACATGCAGAAAAGATTGGTGCGGTTTTTGGGAAACTGATAAATGTTTTGTTCCACCAAATAGCATATCCTACACAGGCATAGAAGTCAAGCAATTAGAAAAATCATTAGTATATTACGGACATGATGTGATAAAAAATAACATTCCTCAAAGTTGGGGTTGCAGACAGCAATCATTATATGACAGTGAACTTGGAAGCAACCAATTGACAGGATTCAATGACTTTACCTCTGTTGCCTATTCAATAGCGGATTTCCTAAAGGGAAGCAAGAATGATAAATTAATCAAGCCAGACACAGACGAGTGGAAAGTAGGAGAAATAAAACTATATGTAGCAGGATATAAGCCAATTGATGACATAAATATAAATTACTATAACAACAAACCAGTTTACTGCTTAGCGCCAACAAAGCAACTATTGTCATTCTCCAAATACACAACAAGAAGCGGAGCAACCTACGATGTACCAGACAAAGTTGCATATACTGGAGGGATGGATTTCTGTTGCACAAATGCAGACTGTGCTGGAACAGGAATGAGTTGCGATATAGATACATTTACCTGCAAAGAAACAGCATCATGCCAAAATAATTTAGATTGTACCAGATTCATAGAATCCTCATGCAAAAGAGTATATCCAAAATGGGAAGTAACAGGCGGAGAATGCATAGATGGACAATGCAAAAAAACCACAAGAACTGTAGTATGCTCTGAACAATGTCCTGATTCATGCCAACCGGGTTATCACTGCTACAACGAAGAGGAATGCCGACCAGATACACAAGCCTGTCCAACAGGCAGATGCTGTGATGGAACAGGTGGACAGGATATAAGAACATGCAATAATATGGGATATTCCACAGCTTACTCTTGTTGTCTTAATTTAGATTCCAGAGCAGGTGTAGGAGTATGCGCTAAATCCTGCGGAGTTGCATGCGACTATGATGGCACATGCGAACCGCAATTCGGCGAAACCGTAGCCACATGCACAGATTGTCATGTATGCGGAGACGGACTATTAAACTCAAAATACGAAACATGCAAGACCTGTCCTGAAGATGTAATTACAGTGAAAGGAGAACATGCATGCGATAAACCGCCTCAAGTATGCAAACCATACGACATAATCTGCCTATTCAACAAATACATCACAATTCCAATCAAAGAAGCATTAAGCAATTTGGCATGGGCATACAAAGTATTTGCTTTAATGGTGGCAGGAATAGGCGCATTGATTGGATTCGGAATTTCATACACCAAACTGGAAAAGCAATTTAAAAAGAAAGAAGAATTAAGGATAGGCATCTCTTTATTGGCAGGATTGGCAGTTGGATTCATGATATACCAATATTTCGGCATAGGAGCAATAATATTGGCGATATATATAGTGGCTAAAGTGGCAATGAAGGTAGTATGATTGACACTCCCTACTGCTGAAGCAGGGGGCTTTTTATATGCCTAATATTGTAATACCAATCGGATAAAACGCCTGATAAGCCACAACATACAACCAGCCTAAAAGCGTAACAATTATAGTGGTCTGCAAAATTGCATTCAGTAACTTCATATTATCACTGTTTCAAGGAGACCACCGTTTTCAAACGGTGGAGGAATTGAAACTTTTGCAGATACCACAGTACAACTGCACCACCTTTCTTATGCAAATATAAAAGATATGACGAATCTTCCAAGCGATATTGTTCAGGAAGCGAGAAAGGATATTTGGACATTTCGCAGTGTTCTTGAAGAGCGAAACTATTGCGGTACTGTTCGATTCAGCAAATGCACGATAAGATTAAACAAACGCTGGTTTAAGTATATTACAACAGAGAGAAATACACCGGCATTCAAGATTACAATATTAGGCATATAAAAAGTCCCCTGCTTCAGCAGTGGGGATGAATATATGCACACTTTTGTATAAGAATATATACGCACAAACATTTATAAACCTTTTGTATATAGTTAATGTATGA
>QMVB01000050.1 GCA_003660905.1 Candidatus Nanohalarchaeota archaeon
CGTTTTTATCTGTAATAAAAATATATCGAGTATTTTCTAATTTAATTCCCTTTATCAAATATTCCATAAAAATAATATATAAGATGATTTATAAAATAATACTTTTCTTTTTATTCAAACCAAATCAATCCATTTTTCCAATTTATTTGGCTTAGTAATTTTTGTACGCTTACTACTTTTCCTTTTAGCAGTTTTTTTATTTTCACACATTTTTTTAGATAAATATTGTAAAAAAAGCAGTATTACTCCTCCCAAAAAAGAAAGTACAAATCCTATCCAAATCCCTCTGTTCGTATACTTTCTCTGAAGTTCTTCTTGTTTTTAACTTTTTTATCGTTGTAATACCATAGAATTATCTCTTTTTCGTTTTCAAAAGTGAAAACCCATCTAAAACGCTCTTTCCCATTATCATAATAAGAATATCTGCTGAGTTTTGCATCTGGAATAAAACGAGGAATATCTTCCTCTGTCGGCAAAACAATACTATTGATTACACTATGTGTTCTAAGATTACCACAATTTAACCAAGCCACCTGATAATCTCCCTGCTCAAAAGTAAAATTTGGCATTGTGTAGTTGATTAAATATACAAACTCTTGCTTTTTGTCTTTCTTATCCACGAAAAAACTTATAGGGTACATTCTTCTTTTTTTATCACTATTATTAAAAAACTTAGAGGCATATTCTTTATTGCACTCTCCATAATATCCTTTAATCTGGTTATTTGACCAATGCTTTGGTTCGCACACAAGAATAGAAATATTTTCAACAGGATCATTAGTTCGGTGTTCCATTGGATTAAAAGCAATATTCATTTTGGGTGGAGAAAAATTGGCACTGAGATAGAACCGCATTGCTATTCTTGACTCAACATCTCCGTTTTCCTTAATAAAATGAACACCATATATTTCATCAATTTGTTGTGTTAAAATAAAACTATATGCATCTGCAAAAATAGGAGAAAAAACAATCAACCACAACAATAAAAATATGCATAATATTTTTAATTTCATTATAGTATCTCTCTTTAATATGTTATTTATCCCTAAACCAACTCAATCCCTGGCTTTCCCGGAAGAGCCCTCCCAGCCTTTAAATTCCCTTCAAAATCAACAGAATCCAAAACATTAACTTCCAACTTAACACATTTAGAAACATACCCAACTTCACTTTTTAAAATCCTCTCCTCTAGACTCCTGTCTGCCTTCTTCAAAGGAGGATTTTTCTGCATGTATTTTATGTAGTCTGCCGCTTCTTTCCCGTGCCTTTTTATCTTATCATTGCCCATCAGCACGGCAAACAAATTCGCCTTATCCTCAACATCAACAGCTGTATTGTATGCAAAATATTTCCATTCAGGAGCAATATACAAATTGATTTTTTTTATATCTTCTCTTACGATTTTCTTCACTTCGTTTATATCTTCAATTACAGAGTCAATAAAATCATATTTTTTAATCAGTTCTTTGTCAATGAATTTGTCATTTGATGCAGGCCATTTTTGGATTGAGACAAAGAATTTATTGCCGAGCATTTCATTGCATTCTTCTGATAGGTGAGGAGTAAACGGGCTCAACAATTGCAAAAGCGCATCTATTGAATTGCTAAGCACTGCTTTTTGCGCTCTGTTGGGGTTTGGGTTGTTTGCATTGTATTTTGCAATCTCTCCTGCAAAAGACGTTATCTTTGATATTGCAAAGCTTAATTTAAATTCTTCAATATCTGAAGTTACATTCTTTATTGTCATGTGAGTTTTTGACAGCAAAAATTTTGTTGCATCATCAAGGTTTTCCAGGGTTATTTTTGCTTTTGCGTAATTGCCTTTGCTGTTTTCAACTATGCGATAAATTTTGTTCAGGAATTTAAAGGATGAATACACTCCCTTGTCTGACCATTCGAGCTCTTTTTCAGGCAGCGCAACTGAGAGGATAAAGAGCCTTATGGTATCTGCCCCGAACTTATCAATGATATCTCCAGGGTTTACTACATTGCCCAGCGACTTGCTCATCTTTACGCCGTCCTTATTTACCATTCCCTGCGCCAGAAGTCTTGTGAATGGTTCATCTACATTAGTTAGCCCAATATCGCGCAGGGCTTTTGTGAAAAACCGCGCATATAAAAGATGCAGTATGGCATGCTCTATGCCTCCAATATACTGGTCAACAGGCATCCAGTAACGCGCTTCTTTTGAAAACGGCAGTTTATTGTTTTTTGGATTGCAGTACCTGAAAAAATACCATGAAGAATCCACAAAGGTATCCATTGTGTCGGTCTCTCTTTTTGCATTTCCGCCGCATTTTGGGCATTTTGTGTTTACAAAATCCTCTGCCTTGTCAAGAGGATTTCCTTTCCCTGTGAATTTTGCATTTTTCGGCAGTTTTACAGGCAAATCCTTTTCCGGCACAGGAACAATCCCGCATTTGTTGCAGTAAATAATTGGAATCGGAGTTCCCCAGTACCTCTGCCTTGAGATAAGCCAGTCGCGAAGCTTGTAATTTACCGTTCTTTTTCCGCACTTTTTTTTAATCAAATAGTCGGTTATTTTTTGCTTTGCTGTTTCATTGTCCATGCCGTTGAATTTGCCTGAATTAATCATAATTCCGGGGTCAGTGTACGCCTTGTCAAAAATTTCTTCAAGGAGTTCGGGGAATTCAGAACTCAAAAAATGATTTCTGTTATGCATACTTTTGCATGCAATGCCTGCATTTTGAAAAAATTTTTTTGATTCAATAAAAGGAATCCATTTGTCATTGTCCGATAAATATACTGTAATTTTGCCTGTGTTTTTTTTTACTTTTTTCCATTCAATTTTATGATTTATGATTTTTTCCAGACAGTCTATATCTCCTTTCCACTCTTTTCTGTATTTATTGAAATCCAGCATTTGGCTGGCAGGTGCAATTAAATACAATGCATTGATTGTTTTTTCCAGTTTGCCGGCAAAGTAGGGAGCAACAAAACCACCTAAACTATGCCCTATAATAATTGTATCTTCATCAATTTTGTTTTTGTATTTCTCTAAAAAAGCCATCCATTTTTCCATTTTAGGATGATATGAATCAGGCATGTCCTCTAACACTACTTCATATCCCTGTTCTTCCAATTTCTTTTTTGTCCATGGAAAAAAAATACTTTCTGCCTGTCCTTCAAATCCATGGATAATAATTGCCAGCTTTTTCTTCTTTGAAGCAATAACTGCCTTTAGAGGCAAATTGTATTTTTTCGCAAAATCAAAATCCCTCTGGTCGTGGGAAGGAACTGCCATGACAGCTCCCGTTCCATAGCTCATAAGCGCATAGTCTGCAATGTAAAGAGGGCATTTATCCCCATTTACAGGATTTATAAAATATCTGCCTGTAAACACTCCTGTTTTTTCTTTTGTTGCATCAGTCCTGTCAATTGTCGAAAGCTTTTTTGCTTTTTTTATGTAATCATTTACTTTTTTCTCATAAGCAGTGTTTTTGGTCAGTTCAATCACTGCCGGATGTTCCGGGGCAAGCACAAGATAGGTTATGCCGTAAACTGTGTCCGGTCTTGTCGTGAAAGTGGATATCCTGGTGCCTGAGCCGACTACTTCAAATTCAATCTCTGTGCCTTTGGATTTTCCAATCCAGTTCTTCTGCATTATCTTTACTTTTTCCGGCCATTCTTCCAGTTTGTCAATATCTGCGAGAAGTTCATCTACATAATCTGTAATCTTAAAGAACCACTGTGAAATGTTTTTTTCCACAATTATTGATTTGCATCTCCAGCATTTGCCGTCCTCTACCTGCTCATTTGCAAGCACAGTAGCGCAGCCGGGGCACCAGTTAATCGGCGCTTCTTTTTTGTAAGCAAGACCTTTTTCATATAATTTCAAAAATATCCACTGGTTCCATTTATAGTATTCCGACCGGTAAGTATCTACTTCACGGCTCCAGTCATAGGAAAACCCCATCTGCTCCTGCTGTTCTTTCATCATCTTTATGCATTTTTGCGTCCAGATTTTAGGATGGGATTTGTTTTTGATTGCAGCATTTTCTGCAGGCAGCCCGAGGGAATCATAGCCCATAGGATATAAAACATTGAATCCGCTCATTCTTTTGTACCGTGCAAGGCAGTCGCCAATTGAATAATTGCGAACATGCCCCATGTGAAGTTTTCCTGAAGGATATGGAAACATCTCAAGGCAGTAGTATTTTTTTTTCTTTTTGTCAGGCACTGATTTGAATATTTTGTCTTTTTTCCATCGAGTTTGCCATTTTAATTCAATTTGCTTGAAATCCATAACATATAATAACTAAAGCAAAAGTTTAAAAATTATAATAAATCCCATAGATTTTAATTGATTTATTAGTCTCTTTAAATAAAAAATGCATATTTATAATAGTTTTACTGTTTTTGTATTAATGGGCAATTACAAAGAGCATTGGGCATTGGGTTTTTTGATTGCTTTTATAACAGTATCAATATTACATTTTGTATTTTTCATCAGTGTAACAATAGACATATTGTTTTGGTGCATTGCATCCATCTTTATTTTCAGCATACTTCCGGATATTGATCACAAACATTCAAAGGCAAGTTTCTTTCTTCATTTTAGTTTAATAATAATGGCAGCAGATATTTTTTTTAAAATATTTCCATTAAATTTTTCTTCGATTTTAATAATTATATGGATTGTAGGATTAGAATTATATCATTGGAAATACGCCACTAATGATTGGAAACATAGACAATTTCCTCATACTTTTACATTCGGTCTTTTGAATTCACTAATTTTCTTTATAATAACAAGATCATGGATTGCTTTCTTGGTTGCAGTTCTGACATTTTGTTCGCATATATTATTGGATTATGGAAATAATATTGAAGAGGTTATAAAAAGAGATAAAGCGTTTTGGAATATCCTCAAATAGTCTATTATCAAGCCAATCTTTTTCATATCCATATATCTCTGCGCAAAACTAAACCTTTTTCTCGGCTCGCCTTTTTTAAGAATATTTCTAAGGAAACATAATTATAAGGAATTAAAGAAATTATGAAGGCAAAAATTAAGTCCTTGCTACATTCAGACCTGCTTATCAATACGAATTTTTTCTGCACACTTTCAAAATTTATGTGCAAAAAAACCATAAAAATCCAGTTTTACGAGTTTGCTTTGCTTTTTAAGGTTATTAACGGTTCACATCGAAATTTCGTTCACTCTTTAATAATACCATAAAAATTGCTGGTCTAACAAGCAATACCGCACTTTTTAAGGTGTATTTTGCATCTTGCATCTTATATAAGCAAAACATCTCAAAGATCGAAACAGCATCAGAAAATATTTGCAGATTTGTGTGTTGCGAGAATGCGAGAATGCGGGAATATCCTTCGGATTTTCTGCATCTACAACACCACTTCTAATACGCTGTGTTGTAAATCACTTTGAAATTCATAAAATGCAATTGTTTCGATGAATTTCTGCGTTCATTACCCAAACATGGTGTTCTCGACTTCGTTTTTCAGGGCGCTGTTTATTGTAAATAAAGTATGGACTTGCGTAAGGAACTTTAGTTACAACATTAAAAGTAGATTTTGCGTAAGACTCTTTTATTGTGTTTGTTTCTAATCTTATGTTGTCGCGAGGGGTTGTCCTTCAAACTTCGGGTTGTATAAACCTGTTCTTGAGCTGTTTATGTTCATTCCTGCACTGGTGGATTTCGGGGCTTCGCCGACACTCACTAAGTATATTGCGGAGTTTCTTGCGCGCAAAGAGGAAAAAAAGATAAATCATTTAGTCTGGGTGTTTTTCTCGATTAAGGTTGTTGCTTCGTTTGTTGTTGGGAGACGGGCTTATTTCTTCCGGTCGGAGATTGCGAGTGTGTTCTTGAAAGATGTTTCACTAACATATCTTGTTCTGCCGGGGGCAGTTTTGGCTTTGTTCTCTGTGTTGAATTAAGCAAGCCGGTTGTTACGGGTTCAGAGAAAATTAAGCTGTTGAGTGCGTCTAACTTTACGACTACTGCGTGCATCAGGATTGCTACGGTCGTGCTGGGTTACTATTAGGGATTATTATGCGATTCTGGGAAGGATGGGCAGTCAGGTATTTTTTTGGGAATCTCATAATTTTGAAGTTTATGATTGAATGGGGCTGTTCAATAAATATTTTTGCTACATAAAAAATCAACTGCAAAAATTTTTAATCTTGTGTCTAAACCCATACGCGAAAAAAAGTTTATACACAATCGACGGGTTGAAAAGTTTGATGTTAAGGGGATTTTTAAGAGGCATAGTTTTTCTATATAGACAAGTCGCCTCTACAGGTAAGCAGAGTCATGGTGATCAAATTTATAAAAAATAACTTTATCATTTTCAATTTGATAAAGCAATATAAAATGCCCTATATGCACTCTTCTTAATCCTTTCAATTTGTTTTTCATTGGTTTGCCCAACATAGGATACTCGCAAAGTTTTTTGATTTTTTTATCCATTTTATTTTTCATTTCAAAATTAAGTTTAGAATATGTTTTACTAAATTTCTTCGTAAAAAAGGGATTATATTTCATGCTCTTTTGAATAGTTTTTTTGCAAGTCTTCAAAACTTAATAAATCTTCCGGCTTTGTTTCGTTTATTTCTTTTTGAACCTCTTCAATAAACTCCTCTCTCATCATCTCTTCAGGAGGATAAAACCGTTCTTCAATCGCTTCGATAATTCCTTGGGTTATATCGTATTTTATTCTCTCTTCCACCATCGGAGCAATTCGCTCTGCAAGTTCCTGTTCTTTGGTCTTTTGCATCTGCATCTGTCTTCTTCTTTCCATGCTAA
Source organism: Candidatus Nanohalarchaeota archaeon (assembly GCA_003660905.1). Classification (GTDB taxonomy): domain Archaea; phylum EX4484-52; class EX4484-52; order EX4484-52; family EX4484-52; genus EX4484-52. Next base: position 6,792 of record QMVB01000050.1, read on the forward strand.
TTATACGCTAAAAAGTTTATATATTTATCCACGGAAGACACGGGAAGGCACAAGACATAGGGGAAGAAAATAAATCACTTTCTCATAGTTTCCGTGGGTCCGTGCGTTCCGTGGATTGTTACGGTCGGATTTGCTTATCAATTCAGGGATGATGTTTTCGGCTTCGTTTTTCGGGGCGCTGTTTATGTTTGTTTCTAATTTGGTTCTTTCGCGGGTGTTTGGTCCTTTGGATTTCGGGATGCATAAAACTGTTCTATAGTGTTTGAAGTTTATTCCTGCTTTGGTTGATTTCAAGGCTTCGCCGACACTCACTAAGTATATTGCGGAGTTCCTTGCGCGCAAAGAGGAAAAAAAGATAAATCATTTAGTCTGGGTGTTTTTCTCGGTTAAGGTTGTTGC
>QMVB01000051.1 GCA_003660905.1 Candidatus Nanohalarchaeota archaeon
AAGAGGATTTGTGGTCAATAACGAGTAATCATTGCATAAATTCTATTGAAAAAGTCTGTTTTTTGCAAACTGTCAAATAGGTTTTCCTGCCTTGTTTGGTATCAAACTGTCAAAGTTGGGTTAAAATATAGATATACCTAATTGCTAAAAAAAGTCAGGGGAGAAAAACCGCTGGTGCATCATATAACCAACTGGGCAACTATATATGATTGCACAATATTGTAAAACTGCTCGGAAGTGAAGTAAAACACATATACAGCCAGAGTAGAGTAGGGGCAAGAATAGATTTTGAAAAAATCCTGCTGTCCAAAACAACAATTAAATCTGCCAAAAAACTCTGCCTTGGCCCTTATGATTTCGCGTTCTACGAGGGATGGGATTTCGAACTTGTTTTTGCTCTCTGCAAGAATAACACCCCTCTGCTAAAAAAAGAATTTGAAGATTTTAGAGTTGTAGGGCAGATACTTGAGAAAAAAGAGGAGATTTATATATTAAAAAACAATCAAAAAACAGAAGTAAAAGAAGGATATAATCATTCCCTTTAATTGAAAAACAGATTATATTCCTTATGATTTTCTGTTAAGAGATATATTGCCCGGCAATTTTGCTTTTAGAACTTTATTTAAACATTAAATGTAATTTATTATGATGAACACTAAATTAAAAATTAAATTATGTTTTTTAATTATTGTATTCTTATCCGGATGTGTCATTGCCCCAGAAGCTACTATGCCGAAATATTCAAACTCTACTTGCAATGAATTGGCTTCTAGGTTTGATGATTTAGTTATAAATTTTGATAAATATATTGAATCTATTGATCAGCAAATAGTTGAAGGAGGGAAAAAATATATTTATGTTGAAGTGGGCGGGTCTTTGAAAAATATAAAAGTTGGCGGTTGCGGTCCATCCTCAATGGGTTCTAAAACAGGTGTTGGTTGTACTTATTATCTAACTTTTAATGGAATTAAAAGAGAAAAAACTTATTATACAAATGTGGACAACCCTGATAAAATAAATGACAAAATGCTTGGCAAATTCTACAAATTGAAGATTCATATCTATAAAAGGGGTTCTCAGACATATACCTATCTCCAAAATTACGAAGAACTTAAATGTTAATAATTTTCATCTGGTGCTTTTGCTCAGAATGAATCCAAAAGTGCCTATTCCTTTATATTGCCACTATAATGATTACAAAGAAACCGGTGTTGCTATTATTGTAGAAGAAGAATGCAATCCAATTTCACTGTCAGACAATGCACCATATTATGCAAAAGTATCCCGTGAACTTACAAAGAAGGAAATTAATGAACTAAAGTCAAAAGGTCTAATATTTGATAATTATTTTGATTATTCTTCAACATATATTGGTCGTTTTTCAATATCAAAACTTCCGGAAGTAACTCAACTGGAGTTTGTTACTTATATGGAATCTGCTTGGGGTTGTCCTATACTTGAAGATATGGGAGTATAATTCTATATGCGATATCGCATGCATCTAAGCCAAAATGCTTCTCAATTTTGAATTTGAGAAAAAATATCTCAAACCTATTTATATGGCCTTTCCTGTGAAACAGCCCAAATTCTCTGGTGACAACTTCAGATAAACGCATATATTATTTCATTTTTGCTCGATTATAAAAATGTTTTCCTGTATTTAATATTATGAATGAAAAATATATATACTGCGACTTTCACTCCCATTCTGTTTATTCAAACGACTCTTCCATGGAATTGAAGGAAATGCTCCGGTTATATGTCAAAAAAAATATTTCTGTTTTGGCAATTACAGACCACAACACAATAGCAGGCCTTTCAAAAGCGCGCAAAATAATAAAGCAAAACAAAATGCCGTTAATGCTCATTAATGGTGAAGAAATTAAGACAAAAATCGGGGAAGTAATTGCTCTTGATCTAAATGAAGAAATCAAAAAAAACATGACTCTTGAAGAAACGATTGACGCGATAAAAGACCAAGGCGCAAAATGCATTGTCCCTCACCCTTATGATTTTTACAGGAAGGGTTTGGTGTGGAATATAGACAGGATTGAAATGCCTTTTGCTATAGAAACTCTCAATGCACGCTCTTTCGGGTTATTTAATCATTTTTCAAAAAAATATGCTATTCAAAACAACCTGGCTCAAATTGCATCCAGCGACGCCCATACATACAGGGAAATTGGCTCGGCATATACGCAAATGCCTTATTCGACAACAAAAGAAGATATTCTCCGAAACATTGAAAAAAAGAAAACAATCTGCTGCGGCAAAACAAGCCCGTGGTGGGTGCATTGCTTTACAAGCTATCGCAATATAAAAAACAGGATTTTCTAAAAAACATTTGCGAAAAAACCGCAAAAGATACTTTTTTAATGTTTGATTCTCTATATAGAATAGCGGAGCAAAACAGGGCAGCCGGCTATTTTAGTCAGGAAAGTCCTCTCACACTATAAAAGCTCCTTAAAGGAGAGTACAGGGATGCACTTGGGATGGCACAGAAACGATACCCTTTCGGTTATAAGATGACTGTAATATGATGTTCCCGAAAGAAGGATGAAACGAGCATCCTGCTTTGGTGTGCAAGCCAGAATGGTGCTTAGATGAATCTGCTCAATCTCCAGATGACGCGAAAACGCTGATGAGATACAAAAAGAGGCTTATCTTTTGCACCGCTTTTTTCATTTCAATAAGTTTATATATATTTTACAGGAAAATAATTTTGCAAATTAATATTTGGATTATTAGAGCAAAATTCTTTACAGAAAAAATCCTCTTTGTGTTTGAAACGGGCTTTTTATGCCGAAACCAAACGCCTTGCGAAATTTTACAGTTTAGTTGCGATGCCGAAAATAAAGTTCCTGACACAAGATGCACTTTATTTACAATGAAAAAATTATGGATTTTACTGCATTGATTGAGCAGGGAGAAGACGGAATCTATATAGGTATGGTTCCTGATATCGAAGGCTGCTATGCGCAAGGAAAAACTGTCCCTGAGTCCTGAAAAGAATAAAAGAATCCATATGGAAGTTTGCGCAGAATCAGAAGAGCAAAATATCACGCCCTTAGAGTTTGTAGGTGTGCAAAAAGTCAGTGTGACTGTATGGGCAAATTGCCGCCTGTAAGTGAAAAAGATTTGTGCAAAACACTCGAAAGATTGGGGTTTTTCAAAGTTCATCAAAAAGGCAGTCATGCAAGACAGGAACATCCGAATGGCAGAAGAATGGTTGTGCCTGTTCATGGAAACGAAAAATTAGGTGTAGGTTTGATTAATGCTATCTTAAAACAAATAAAATTAAGCAGACATGACTATGAAATTTAGCAAAATAGTTGCCTATAATTAATAAAAACGAACCTGCCGGGATTTGAACCCGGGTCAATAGCTCCGCAAGCTATTATCCTATCCACTAGACTACAGGTTCTACTCAAATAAAAATAAAGTATATTCTTTTAAACGCAATTATACAAGATAATACTTCTCCCTTATCTCCTTCAAAAAGGATTTTTCGTGCCTTTGTGTTTTCTCTTCCTCTTTTTTCCTGTCAAGATATTTTAGTTCTTCCCTTTTTATGTCATCTATTTTTTCAATTCCGTTCTCGAACAAAAACGACAGATAATTGCCCATTTTATTGGCGCTTATCAGTTTTGGAATAATTACAAAATCAGCGCCCTTTCGGTATAAATGCATTGCGCATGTAATTGTATTTGAAGTAGTGATTATTTTTGTGCCGGCATTCAGCATTTTTGCTTTTCTGATTATATATTCGTTTTCTTTTTCATAAGGTATTGTTGAAATGACAAAGCTTGCTTCGCGCAGATTTGATTTATCAATCACTTCCTTATGAGTTATGTCTCCATAAATACAGCTTATGTTTCTGTTGATAAGCATTTTTATCACTTCGGGATTGTAATCTACCACAATAAAAGGCACATTCATTTTCTCAAGAGAATCTATGATTCCCTGCCCTATTACATGCGCCCCGCACAAAACAATATGGTTTTTTGGCACTGCCTCTTTTTTTAGCTCCAGTTTCTGTTTCTTTACAAATTTCAGTTTTTCAAGGGGGCGGAATGTATTAACAAAATAATTTCCTATGATTATATCGTATTTGAATGTATATGCTGTCAATGCCATTGTAATCATTGTAATTGCAATAATCATGGATAGTATCTCTCCTGTTATCATCCCTGCTTTCTCTGCCATGACAGCCAGAATCAGGGAAAATTCAGATATTTGCCCCAAACCCGAACCACATATAACAGCAACCCGTGAAGTGTATCCGAACAATACAGCAATTACAGCAATAATTGTTGGCTTTATCGTAATAACAAATAAGATAAACACTACTAATGGCACCAAATGTCCTGAGAGCCCTGCAAAAGAAAACTGCATCCCTAAAGTTGCAAAAAACAGCACAGAGAAGAAATCCTTCAAAGATGAAATTTTCTCCATTATTGCTAAATTATATGGAAATATCGCCAGACTTATCCCTGCCAAAAACCCGCCCAGAGCAATTGAAAAACCAATAGAAAATGTGATTGCACTGAATAAAAAACAAACAGAAAGCGCAAATAAAAACATGACCTCTCCTTTTTTCTCAATTTTCCTTAAAAACAGAGGAAAAACAAATTTATTGCACATCCATGCAAGCACGAAAAGACCCATTGCTTTTAAGCCCGCAGCAATTATGAGGGGTGCCGAAAACACAGAAGTTCCAAGAATTGATATTGCAATTACCGCAAAAACATCCTGAACAAGCAAAATGCCAAGCATCATCCTTCCATGCAATGTATCTATCTCGTTCTTATCCACAATGAGTTTAACTACAACCATTGTGCTGCTGAATATAAAACACACTCCTAAAATCGCCGATATTGAAGTACTGAATCCCAATGCAATGGATAAAAGAAAGACAAGGAAAAATGTACTTATAACTTGTATTGTTGTCCCTGCAATCGAGATGTGACGGACGTCCCTGAGGCGAGAAAAATCCAGCTCCATCCCAACAAGAAACAGCAAAAAAGTAATGCCTAACTCCGACAGAGTTACAATAATGTCGTGGTTTGAAATAAGGCTCAGACCGGTCGGACCTATAATTAATCCTGCGATTAGGTATGTGGGAATCAATGGTTGTTTTAAAAGAGAAAAAAGGTAAGCAATAATAGTTGCTGCAAATATGATTATCGCTATGTCTTTGAGCAAAAAAATATCCATATTAAATATACTAATATATATTATTTAAGTTTTTTTGTTTTTGGTTAAAGAGTCGTTGTAACAAAATATTCCGGAAAATGGAAACAGGGAATGGTTCTTCTTGTAGGACATTATTTTCCTATAGAGTTTTGTGGATTTGCGGTATTTTTTACCCCCCTGACCTTGAGTTCCAGTGGAGAATTACAAATTATCCAATGGACTTTTCACATTTTTTATCAGTCGATTGGAAATATGCAGGTATATTTGTGTTGTTTTTATATCTGAATGCCCGAGAAGTTTTTGTATAATCTTTAAATCAATTCCTGCCTCAAGCAGATGTGTAGCAAAGCTGTGTCTCAATGTATGAGGAGAAATGTTTTTCTTAAGTCCTGCTTTTTTTGAGAAATTTTTAATTATTTTTTGTATAGTTGTAGTTGACAATTTCCCTCCTCTCTGAGACATAAACAATATATCTTTTTCTCCAAATTTAGAATAGTTTTCTAACTCTTCCTTTATTGAATCCGGGATTTTTACAAACCTGTCTTTGCTCCCTTTTGCAAGTTTTATGTGGATGAGCCTTTCATCAAAATTTAAATCTGATTTTTTCAGATTTATGACTTCACTGACTCTTAATCCACAGCCATATAATAACCGAACAATTAATTTATGTTTGATATTATCGATAACTTCAATCAATCTTCTTGCCTCTTCTACGGTCAGGACTTCCGGAATCGTCTTGTTTTTCTTTGGGTGGTGCAACATTAATTTTTGATTTAGAATATTTTCAAAGAAAAATTTTATTGCGCTAATTTGGGAAGAAATTGTGGAAGGGTCGTCTTTATGGATGTTTTTTTGAATAAAATCCTTGACTGCATCTTCATTTAATGTTCTGCTATTTGTATATTTTAGAAATTCTTTAACATAATAAACATAAGCTTTAACTGTTTTGTTGGAAAAATTTCTTATCTCCAGTTCCTTTTTTAGTTTGTCAATTGCCTCTTCTTCCATTGCGATAATTGGTTTGTATGTTTATAAAATTACTGATAAAGTATCTTGTTAGTATCTTATCAGTAGTTTATTACTGATAAGATTATGTTATGTGTAATCATTTTTTTTACAATTTAATGATTTGCAGAGAGATTTTTAAAATAAGGATGAAAATTTAATTTTTTTCTTTATTATAATAGGGGGATAATATTGTGTTTTCTCCACTTCGTTCCGAAAACGATTTAAATATAAAGCAAACTTTATATAATAATACAATTATAATTTATAAATGGCGGTTAATATGACAAAAGAAACAAAAGATGGATATTTAATTGATTTTATTTCTGGGCAGGAAATAAAAGCCACTCCCGAAGAGGTGGAGGCGGTTCAAGTTTTTGCTAAACAACTGGTTGAAGATTACAACTATCCAAAAGATCATATTCAAACAAGACCTCAGTTTAGAGTTAAAGTAAGACCTTCTGACACAAAGAAAGAATATCCTGTTGATATTGCCGTTTTTCCAAACTATAAAAAACAAGAAGAAGAAGTTTATATTATTGTTGAATGTAAAAAGAAAAATAGAAAAGACGGGCTGACACAACTAAAAGACTATTTAAGATTTTCAAAAGCATATTTGGGAGTTTGGTTTAACGGA
>QMVB01000052.1 GCA_003660905.1 Candidatus Nanohalarchaeota archaeon
TACCCGGGAATAAAAAGCACAAGCAATAAACCGATAATAGCACGGGCTATCCTATATATCAAATAAAGGATATTTGTTTTAACGACCATGACTAAAAATACAAGCAATATTAACAAGAGGATTATCTGCCTGAATCCTATAGAATTCATTTTATTTTTAATATGCATACTTTCTTCTATTTAAGTTTCTTTTTGGATCCAATATCCTTTTAATTACGTTAGATTCTTCTTTCTTGATTAGAGTAGGATTTGCATGGTGATGCGCATATTGATGCAATGGTCTGACCCGGGCTTTTTTATTTCTGCCTATGTTTAATGCCCCTTTGGTTGCAGCAGTGCTATTTTTGTTTTTTGCATTGATGCCCCGCAGCTCGCTGCGGTTGGGCTCTTCATTGTTTTTTCTTTCTCTGCCTGTCTTGGATTGTCTTGCGGAGTTAAACCCAGGCTTATTTTCTTCATCGCCGGAAAACCGGAATAATATTGTCCAGAACAGAGATATCCATATAAAGAAAAAAATCCATCCAAGGTGTGTATGCGCAGACATAAGAGCATTGTTTCCTAATTTGAGCCCTATGAGGAACAAAAGCACTATCCTCAGGACATTGGAAAAAAAGGTTCCTGCAACGCCAAAAATGAATAAGGCGACTTTGTTTTTCAGGGTTGTCTTAATATCTCCAATTATTGCAAAAAAAGCAGCTATAAATACAGACATTGATGTTACTCCGGAGCATAGCGCGCCGATAAATACATGGAACGTATTATCGCTCATTGCAAGAGTATATCCGCCGGTTTGCTCTATAGAATGTACTGAATACCCTAGGAGGGACAATATTCCTTTGGAAACATAAGCTAAAATGCTTATTAAAGGCAGGTATATCTCTTTTAATGTGTAATCAAATACTCCGCTCCTGGCATACTCTATTACTCCGGCAGGAAATATAAGAAGGCCCATTATAATAAAAAACCTGAAAGAGAATCTTAAAAAAAAACTTTGCGAATTTATAAAATTGGAGATATAAGAAATTGCATCTTTCTTTATGAATATGAAAATACTGAACATGAAATACATCAGGGAAAATGCAACAGGAATTGTCGAGCCCATATTTCTTGTGTAGAATATGATAAAGAGCAAAATCATTGTCGCTATGAAAAAATAAAAACCGTGTTTTATGTCTTCTCTATTTTTGTTTTCAAAATATTCATAGCCAAGAATGAAAACACTGCTCAAAAACAATACAATAAATGTCAATATAATCTGGACTTTGCTGAAATCCTGATGGACAAAGCCATGGTATCCCATTTCAAATAAATATGTGAAAGAGCCTATCAGCAGGATTATCCCGATCAATATTGTCTTGTTGATTTTCATTTTAATCACTGTTTAATAATAAAAAATAAAAAAAGTTTATATAACTTCTTTAATCTCTTTCCAGATGTCTGACATTCAATTCTTTTTATTAATCCTTCTTTTTTCGGGCGGATGTATTTGCACGAAAGGAAATTGATTTTATTGTGGGATCCTTTGAGGTATTTCGGTCCAATGGCTTCTGGTGTGTATTTCCTTGAGATTCCTTTTTTCCAACCCATATCGTCTGTTAAGATTAGATTTTCATTCATCTTTTTTTCATTTACTGATATTATATCTCCCTGCAATTAAATGCCTGACTATTTTTCTGTTAGATCCTCCTTTTTTATGCAATTCTCTTGCTTTTTTTCTTTTTTCAAAAAGTAGTATTTTTTTCATTTGCCTACAATTACACTTATAAGATAGATGGACTTACTCTATTTGAAACTCAACTATTAATCTACAACTTCTTCGCTGATTTTGGCAGATTTTTTTGCATAGATAATTCCTGCAATGCCAAGAATTAATATCAATATTAGTATTCCTACACCAGAAGCTGAAGCATTTCCTGCAACAGAATTCAGAAAGTTTCCTGTTATTGATGAAAGAAAACCGCTATTGTCTTTTTCTTTTTTATCATCCTCAGCTAAAGGCATTGCACATTCCTGACTAATAATAGGCTTATTTTCTTCTGTTCCGCAACTGTTCAAATCCATGCACACTCTTTTCTGCCTGCTGTTGAAACAGTCAAACCACTCACTGCACTTCCAGTTTTCAGTGCATGTTGTTTGCTTTGTCTCTTCTTCCTGATTATTTGTCTGCTCATTATCTCCGGTAGTTGTTGTTGTTGTTTCATCGTCGTCTGTTTTGGTTGTTGTTGCTAAAGGTGCACTTCCACCTGAAGAACTGCTGCTGCCTGAACCTCCTGAACTACTGCTAGATGAAGATGAGGAACATTGTCCACAGTCACCAGGGCATGTTGAGCATGATTCTCCTGCCTCGCAGATTGCATCTCCGCAGAAATTTGGTATTGTTGCGGATAGATCTAATCTTGTGCTTGCGCCGCTGGAAAAATAATATTCTCCTGCCTTGACATTGCTTATATAAAATTCAATCAAGTTTCCATCCCGCTTCCCGTCAGGATTGAGAACATAAAATATTGGCTCATACCCGTATTTACCGTCTTTTGTAAAAGCGCTTGATACAACATCATTGCTTATTTTTGCATCAATCAATATATTGTCCGGCGAAGGATTTCCATTGATAACTACATCGCCATAAAACTGGTGCGGCATTCCCGGAATTGCCAAAGCAATATTTGTAAATAACAATACTGCCGCTATGCCTGTCAAGACGCTCTTGCCTGTTTTGTTTAACCTCATCATATCACCCTGAAAATAAAAGATTATAAAAAAATAAAAAAATTATGGACCACAGAATCCACAAGATGTGGAAAAGGAGTAGGTGTCCTCTACATCTATCTCCATCCAGTATCCTGCTCCTGCGTCCATCTCATCGTACAATCCAAGATATTTCCATGATGGGCTGTCCGGACCCCAGTAGGTTACAAGAGAACTCCATCTTTCAGTTCCAAATACAGTATCTACCAGCGAATATAATGTACAGTATGCACAGTCTCCGTTTCCTACAGGTCCATTGTATCCGAGTTCACCGCTGGTTCCATAGTAACCTATCAGATTCCATCCAGGCACTACTTTTTTGCTTGGTGGTGTTGCGGCTTCACTGAACAAACTTCCTCCAATAGTTAGCTGAACAGGGTTTCCTTCCATTGCGCTTGTGTTCATCAATACCCAATAGCCCCAGCCGGGTTTCATCTCAGTTAATGTATCTGTTCCTGGTCCCGGTGTATATACATACCATTCATCTGCTTCGCCATCATATGTCCAGACTGAAATTACCTTGCCTGCAATGTCTTCAAATACTTTCTCTATTGAATTCTCTGTCATTACAAATGGTACAGATATCAGGTTCCATTTAGGATTAAGTGTTATATTAAATGCACCGCCTTTTACTTTTATCCATTCCAGATCTTTTTCGCTTTCATGACCCACTGCATCTGTGCAGTAGAATTCAAGCTGGTGAAGGCATTCTTCTTCCAGATATATTTCTGTTCCTTCTACTGTAGTATTCCACTCTGTCCAGTTCTGTGTTCTGTCCCACCATACTCTCCAGTGAACTATTGAATGGTCTGATGGATGAGGACCCTGATCATCGCAACTCAAGGTAATTGGAGTCATTGTTGTTACTTTCCATTCCCAGGTACAGTTGCCGGAAGTATTATCGCAATAAGAGCTTGGCTTTCCGACTTTCTTATCCGGAACAGGCGCAGTATTATCAACAAAGACGCACTGGTAGTTTAGAGTTTCTGTCTTGTTCACATTGTCCACACTGTAGTATTCTATAATGTGGCATGATTCTTCAAGACCTGTGTATTTATACCCTGTTGGATTGTATGGTTCAGGTGCTGTTGGCAGTCCGTATCTTGCATCCTGAGTCCATCCACTACAGTTGTTGTAGCAGTAGTGCCAGTCATCTGAATCATTTAGATATATATCTTTGTAATATGTCCTATTTACTCCTGATGGATGCGGTTCTGGATCGTATGCAAACAATGTTACATTAGTTGAACTTGTTATCCATTTTATGCCTCCTTCCTCAAAGAAAGGACCTATGTATGTTTTCTCTGTTATAGGCGGTTTCTTGTCAACAAAGAAGCACTGCCATTGCACATTCTCATCATTTTCAAGTTTATCTACAGAGTAGTATGCGAGTATATGGCATGATTCATTTTCTTTGTAGATTGAACCAGTATAGGTATTCCACTTTTCTGAATCAAGATTTGTTGGATCCCATTGTGCGCAATTTGCCGGTGTATTGCAGTAATAATCATCAACTATCATATTCTGCCAATATGTTTCATTTACGCCAATAGTGCAAACTCCTCCTCCATCAACAGCACTTAGGTTAATCCAGCTTGCTGTGTCAATATATGTTGCATTGGTTGTTTCATTGAGATAATATGCTCCATGATATGATTGTGTTGTGGTTGGCGCAATAGAGTCAACCTTGAAGTATTCTATATCCTCTGTACCTTCATTATTAAGACCATCTACACAATAAAATTCAAGATTGTGCATTGTTTCCTCGCGGAACTGGAAAACAAAAGATGCTCCTCCGGTATATATGCAACAATAGTTTTCAGCATTTAATGTCCCGCTATAATAATTGCAGTATGCATCTGTTATGTATCCCCAATCCGGATAGTCATAAGATACTTTGAAACATACGCTTTCTTTTCCAACAGGATGACGATCCCTATCAGTACAAGTCAAATTGATTTGCGTCTTGTTGCTTACATGTATCACAGTTTCATTGTGGCAAACAGTCCCGTTGGTTTGATTGCATTGGTCCTGCAGCAATCTTGTTAAAACAACCTCATCGTATCCTGTAGCATTGTCTGTTGCTGTTGCAATAGCTGTAATTGTGTTGTCTCCTACAGCTAAATCAACACTGCAATAGATGAAACTTCCATCAGGATAAAGTGTTGCGACATTGTTGTTGACTGTGACTTTAATAATATTGGTCAGAGTCAATCCGGGAAATGCAACACTAAGATTTGCAGGGTCATCAACATAAGTGTATGTTCCGCCGGTGCCGTTTGCTATTTCTTTCAATAAGGTTTCATTAACTCCGCTGCCAAGACCCATTGTATGGATTACAATTCCTGCATTTGCCGCATTAGTGGTATATTGCGGACTGTATGATCCTGATCCATCAGTGAATAATATTTCAACCCATGCAGAGCCACTGCGTCCGTTATTTATTAAGTGTTCGTTTGCCAGATCCACTGCATTGCCTATATTTGTGCCACCGCTTGCATCCAGTGTATCAATTGCTTCCTTTGCTTCTGTATGATTGAAAGTGAAATCTTGAATTATGTTTGCATAATTGTCGAAATCAATTACTGCAATAGCTACCTGACTGCCTTCGGGCAATATATCAATTAAATTCTTTGCGCCATCTTTTCTTGATTCATTAGGATCATTCCATGACATACTGCCGGACGTATCCATTACAAAAATAACATCCAAACTGCCGCTTCCGCCGATAGCAGAAGCTGCGCCTTCAACACACATGCTATCACAGCAGGTCTGGCTTCCGTTATTTATATTAGTAATATCAATAACCACGCTTGTATTGGATTTATTTGAGTAGGAACTTCCGCTGTCATAATAAGCGCAATCGCCGGATGATGAAACATTTTCACATATTTCTACCTGCTCTCCGGTTTCCATAAAAGGATTTCCTATTGTTTTGTTCCATTCAGGCGGGGTATTATCTACAAATACGCACTGCTTTTTGACTCCTTCTTCATTTCCCAACAAGTCAACACTAAAGTATTCTATCAAATGACATGATTGGTCCGGTTTGTGGAATGGAAGCAGATATTCTGTCCATATTCCGTCTCCCATTGCATGCATTTGGCATTCATGTTCCTCCCAGCAATTTATATCATCAACCAATGTGTTTCTCCAGTATGTTTTATTTACTCCAACAGCGCATGGTGCATTTGGAGCATCTGTTGCGTTTAGGTGCACTTCTGTTTTGCTGTTTATCCATTTAGGATATCCTTCATCAGGCACCTGTGGACCAACATACCATTTTATTGTATTTGGTGGTTGTGAATCAACATAGAACGTCTCAACATCAGTTTCTTCATTTCCAAGAGCATCCCTGCATGTAATGTGCAGTTCATGAACTGTATCTTCAGAGAATCTTATGTCAAATGATGGAGGCATATCGGTACCACCTATTCTATAACTCCCGTCAAGATAATAGTGCCAGTCGCATGTGACATTGCCGACAGTGCAGTTCTCATAAGTATTATTGTCATAAGCTTCTATATGTATTGTTGTTCCATTTTCATATGCCCAGTCTTTTATCCAGCAGGTATCATTTGTCCCTGGTCTTGGAGGGCATGTTCCGACTTGAGGACCAATAAGTGTTTTGTTTATGATTGGTGGTTGTGAGTCAACCCTGAAGTATTCAAGATCAGTTTCATTGTTTCTATTTTTAAGAGCATCTACGCAATAGAATTCAAGGTTGTGAAGTGAATCTTCCTGGAATGTTATTGTTGTACCTTCATCTACGCAACAGTAATCATTATCATCTGGTCCCTGCATTGTACCGCCAAGAAGAGGGCAATATACACTATTTGTAAGCCAATGCACTATATCAAATGAAATTCTGAAACATGCTTCGCCATATCCTACTGGATGAGGTTGAAGATCCGTACAACTCAAGTTTATTTCTGTAACATGATCTCTTACCCAGAAACATTCGGCAAAAGTATAATTCATCA
>QMVB01000053.1 GCA_003660905.1 Candidatus Nanohalarchaeota archaeon
ATACCAACATCTGAGATATCATTGGTATACAAGCAGGGTAAAATGAGAAAAATACACCTACTTGTTTTGGCGCCGAATTTTGAAACTGTTGACCAAATAAACGAATGGTTAGACACAAAAGGTAGAAGGGATTATGACGGTAGGCCTATATTTGGTTTTACATGCCCGGAATTTGTTGAAGCCATGATGTCAATAAGCAAAGATATAGAGATTATACCAGCGCACGCATGGACTCCGTGGTTTGGCATATTCGGTTCTATGTCTGGTTTTGACTCTTTGGAGGAATGCTTTCAGGACCAGCTAAAGCATATTCATGCACTGGAAACCGGTCTCAGTAGCGACCCAAAAATGAACTGGCGCCTTTCTGCCTTGGATAAATATACACTTGTTTCTAATTCTGATTCTCACAGCCCGTGGCCACACAGGATAGGTCGGGAAGCAAATGTTTTTGATTTTAAGAAAATAAGCTATGCAAATATTATCAAATCAATAAGAACACGGAAAAATTTCCTCTACACAATAGAGGTTGATCCTGCATACGGGAAATATCATTATGATGGTCACCGCGCTTGTAATATTTCTCTTAGCCCGAAAGAATCTATAAAGCTAAATAATATTTGCCCAAAATGCGGAAGACCGTTAACTATAGGGGTTGAGCATAGGGTAGAGGAGCTGGCAGACAGGCCAAGCGGATTTATTCCGAAACATGCCATACAATTTAAGTCGCTCATTCCGCTGGAAGAAATTATATCATCTGTGACTGGTTTTGGCCTTATGACAAATAAAGTTAGAGAAAAATATGATAAATTTATCAGGACTTTTGGCAACGAGTTTTTTATTCTTCTAGAAGCAGAAAAGGAAAAATTGGAAAAAGTAGATAAAAAAATTGCACACCTAATTCTGGCATCAAGAGAAGGAAAGCTAAAAATAGAGCCGGGATATGACGGGGTATACGGAAAATTAATATTAAAAAAACTGAGCGGGCTTAGAGATTTTGTCTGATGAACTTTTTATTCAACAAAGTTCTTATAATTATAGTAAAGCTTCTGCATTACATTTATAGTTTTTACTGGTTTCACAATAAATTATCTAGGTGAGAAAACAAACGCATAAAGAAACCGCCTTAGTCAGTAAAAATATCTCAATAAAGAGCCAAATATATACGCATTGTATCATACATATTTTTCGGATTTACATTCTTTCTGTGCGATTTGATCTTTGGTAGCATATCATCTTTCGGCAACTAATATCATCCGCCTATAATATGGACAGTTCCTTCTTTTTCTATATAATATTTGTAGTTAAGCTCAAACATCAGTTGTATTGGTTCTACAGGAATAGTCTGCCATGTTGATTTTGAGAATTTTATCGTGCATGAGCGCCTGGCCTGTTCTCTTTTTCCAAGCTTTACATCGAAATCAACTATTTTTCCAGAAACATCTTTTCCCATGCATCCTGCAAATTCAGCATCTCCTATAAGTTCTATTCTTCCTTTTACCAAGCCGTTTTCGTCATTTGTTATAGGAACACCATCTCCAACATTTGATATTGTTATTCTATATGTAGCTGTGTCTGAGTCAGAGTCCAAGTCAACCTTTACTGGCGATTCACCAGTTACCAATACCTTTACAGGCGTTCCTTTTGAATTGCTGACAACTATAGGTGCTTCTAAATCCTGTTTCATTGCCTTTCTTTTAAATTCATCTTCATTATAAGCTGTTATAACAGCAGAGCCAGATGTTTTGTAATCATAAAATACCCGCAAATAAAGCGGAAATGGATATCTGTTTCCTTCTGGAAATTTTTTAACAGTCATTACCCAATCCTTTGATGCTAAATCACCAGGTATAGGGGGGTCTGTATATAGGTCAGGTGCACGCATTGTGCCTATGAATTGGGTCTGACTCGGTGAAACGCTGGTTGCAAATCCAGTGCCATATAATCGTGCGTCAACATTTGTGGCAGTTGTCCAGCCTTTATTCTCAACTTCCATATGTACAACAACTTCGTCATTTGCCTCTGCAGTTTCAGGGTCTATATAAAAGTCGTTTATAACCAGACCATTATTGTCAACGATCTCAGCTTTTCTTCCAGTTGTTGTACAGCCAGACACCAATAAAACCATAACTAAGCAGGCCAAGGCAAGAATTTTTTTCATCGCTAATCACCAATCTATTTTTTAATTAAAACAGTTTTTGTTTTTATTATCTCATAATTGTAATTTATATTAAATATTAACTCTTTCACACTTAAATAATTTTCATTTAATATCAGTGGGCATGTTATTGTTTTTTCTTTTTCAAGTCCAAATGGAGTTTTGGGCGTATCGCATCTGCCAACTATTTGGCTGGTTATAACAAAATTTTTTATTGTGCCATAACCTTCTCCCACATTCCTGAGATATATATGAAGGTATTGTGGTTCGTCTTTTTTAACAAGTGGAAGGGCAGAAGGATATTCTATAGTCATTTCAATATTGCCATCTGTTACTGTTTTTGTCTGCTGGCCACCTGATAGTTTGCCTCTCAGCTCCTGCCTTCTGTATTCGTCTTTTGAGACAACTTGAACAGCCTCAACGTCGTTAAGTGTAGTGTCAAATGATGCAGCAATGCCCAGGTCTGTCTGTCTTTCAGCAAACACATGCGGTGCTATTAGTTCACATTCAAGATTTGCTATTTCAAATGGTTTTAGCTCCCTTTTTCCAACTATCTTGCAGCTCGGAGATATCACAAAAAGACCAGGATTAAATAACTGGATATTTATTGCATTATAAGATTTCATTGCGTTATTTTCTATATTTGCCGACAGGACTAATTTCTCACCTTCAAACACAGGATTCGGATATACATCGATTTCCAGTTTTAGCGGATTTGTATTACTAGGCGTATTATTTACGCACCCACTGACAAATACTAGAGTTAGTATTATAATTAATTTTGCTCGCATAACACCACTAAACGCTGTAAGGTATTGTTTCTACAGGATATGTTTTTGTCAGTTCATAGTTGTAGGTAAATTTAGAAATTATTGTGAATGTCTTATAATATTTTTTAATATTTTTGTTAAATGTAAGATAAAGTATTATAGGGCTTGATTCCCTGTTAAAAAATTTTATTTCTTCTTTATTTGAGCAGTCCCAATAACTCCTCCCTTCCATTGTCGTTTTTGAGCCACAACTAAAGTTGCCTGTGCCTAATTCACCATCAACATTAGACACCATTTCTGTTGGGAAATAAATGTGAACATTTCCTTCTGGTATCTTGTTGTCTTTTACTAAGCCAGAACCGACATCTTTGAGTGTGAATTTTATCGGAAGCTTGGTTTCACCTTCGCCAATTATAACAGGTTCATCTTCGCCAGAGGAAAATTCGGCATCAAGCTTTACAGGGCCAGGCCCCCAGTATTCCCGCGCCTTTATATCTATATTTTTTTCCGATTCCTGCACTCTCATTATTTCGTTTATGTTCATAACAACTACATCATATAGCAATGCGCCTTCAAATTTGTAGTCAACATAAAATGCTATATCACATTTATGCCTTATATTGGCTATCTCATCTACTGATGGCGATTTCATGCTGTATTGGACATCTTCTATGGACATAGGATACATAACTTTGCCAGAGAACCCGTTAGTGTTAACCTTATACATACAGGCGTCCCATATATCTGTTGAGACATCTGTAACCGTATGCGTTTTGTCAATGTTTTCTAGCCGGTATTTGAGATAAAATGATGTGCTTGGCATTAGGGGAGATTTTGGATAACTTTCCACATTTTTTATTACAATTATATCATTTACATCTGCCTTTTCATTTTCTCTTGATACAGAAATGTCGGGAACAACCCACTTTTGTTCGACACATCCTGATATTAGAATAATTATGATCAAAAACGGAATGATTTTTTTCATCTTCCCACCAATATAAATATATTCTTTGCTTAATATTAAAAGTTATGGTAATCATATCTGCGCTGCTACCCATTTTTCAGCTAGCTCGTTCATTCCTGACAAAATATTTTATAGAACCGATTCAGGCAGGCTCTGGGTATAATGTTTACAATACTTTGGTTTACAGCATAGTTTTCATCCTATTTGTCTTGCTTTTTTTAAATTTGTTTAAAAAATGGAAAATAAAAATAAACAAAAATTTTCTTCTTGCAGTTAGCCCATATATATTAATGGGAGGTTTATTCAGAGTATTGCAAGACAGTGGTATAGTAAAATCTTTTCTTTTTGTGACACCATTTAGCTATTTTTTGACAACAGCTGTTTGTCTGTTCGCACTGATTATATCAAGAAAAATAAATAGAAAAAAATATTTGCTGTTATGGTCAATTTTTGCCATAGTTTTGGATATTATTTTATTATCGTTTATTAGGATAACAAATTTTTACGCAGCTGTTCTAATAATATCCTTATTCTTTTCGTGGGTGCTTTTTGTTGCTGGAATAAGAAAAATAATTAATTGGCCGTTTTTGACAGATTTGAATACTTCTTTGCTTCTCGTTCATATTTTTGACGCGACAACGACATTTGTTTCTGTGAAATTTTTTAACTATGTGGAAGAGCATGTTTTGGCTACTATCTTTATTAACTGGTTCGGGCCTGTTGGCATATATATAGTAAAAATACCAGCGGTTTTGCTTGTCCTCTATTTGGTAGAAAAAGAAGATGACAAACAGCTAAAAAATATGCTTAAGTTATGTATACTTATTCTTGGGTTGGCACCAGGCCTTAGAAACTTATTAAGGCTTGTTGCTGGAGTTTAATGTTACTCAATTAACCTAGCCCGTGTCGGAAAAGTTGGCTAGTAAGAACCGTTTGCGAATATCATCATGCCGCAAGAACAAACATCTGTGAATAATATCATTGTTTGGACAGATTCGGTTGTAGAGACACGTTCTCAATTTTTAAGTCAATGCGTACATGTCTTAAAGTTACTGGCCGCATGCATAGGGGGTTACACTATAATAACAATTATCCGGGTCGCCAGGACATGTTGCACAGAAGTTTATATCTCCTGATGTTGTTTCTATTTTGATATTAAACTCCTTTGCATTATCACAAAAGTTATTATATGAAAACGATGATGTTGTTGCTGGTGATATGGTCTCTGTATGGATTTCTTCATCTTTTGTGCAATCGCTGAATTTTTTTGCTGTTACTGTAATTTTTGATATTTTGCTCTCACAATTGACATCAAAGCTGAACTCTGTCTCATGCTCTATATGGCCCGGATCATGGCCGTATGCGTTTTCTATTTTGCACCCACCTGGATGTGGCTCTGATGTTCCCATAGGAATACATTTATCGTTTTTTAGTGTGCAGTTAAATCCGCATGGATCAGCTTCACATTCATCTTTTTCGTAACCAGAGCATGATTTTATATCTTTTGAGCATGAGAGACACTCTCCTTTCCAGGTATGCGAGCGCCACACGCAGTCATTAAGGTTGCACGGATCATCTTCGCATGTTTTTGATTCGTCCTTTCCTATTTTGTCAGCAGCCCAGCTATTTGGCTCATAATCTTTACATGACGTTTCAGATGTGCATCGCCTGCAGTTTCCGCCAATTTTTTCAACAACAAAATAACAATTGCTTAATTCATCACATTCATCCCTGTCACAGTCCTTGAACCAGCCCTTCCCGCATTTTGCGCAATTTCCTTCACTTTTGCTTATTTTTTCCCCTAGATCTTCTTTTTTGCTCCCTATTCCGAGTGGATATGTTATTTGTATATTGCCAACCGTCTGTTGAGCGCTGTATATATAATCAATTAGCTGAGCTGATGCAAGTCTTGTTATTGAGCGGTTTACATTTTCTGTCACTTCAAACGGGCAGAAAAATGAAAAGATTGTATTTTTTCTCTTTGGCTTTATGGTTACTATACCTTCGTCAAGCACATCCTTTGCAATTCTGCACTCCTGTGTTTCGTCATCTAATCGGTTACAGGTCAAATAAGATGCTGAGCAGTCAAAATCACCTGCTCGCAATTCAGAAGGTATTTTTATTCTAAATACTGTATTTTCATCTAAATATATTTCTCCATTATTTCTTGTATTTAAAACAGAAACTAATAAACCCATTTTTGAGCCAGCTATTAGAGGTTGCGGCCCAACATTTAATGACAACATTGCTGGGCTTGGTTTTCCGATTGAAACAGTAGTTTTGAAGTAGTTGTTCTCTTGGAACATTCTTTCTAATTCATTCCTATCTACTACCCGTATATCTAAAGATGTATTTGTAGAATACCTATATTCAGCATATATTTTAAGCTTCATAAAATGTCTTTCTCTTGCATCATCAGATGGGACAAATGGCCCTAGCAGAGCGATATCAGCATATCCGGGAATAAATTTTTCGTATGTTTTTTCTGTTTGCGGCTCTTTAACTGACGGGTCAACTTGGCAATACTGCTCACAGCTTGCCTTTACGGTCAAATTTCTTGCTGTCATGTCTCCTTCGTTCTTTATCTGTGTATATATTCTGACAGGTATTGTCTGGTCACGCGGTACAGAAGGTGTTGTCGGCTTAGCAGATATGATTTCAACACCTTTTGGATAGCTTATTGCCTTCTCAGGATGGACATTTCTTTGCTGTTG
>QMVB01000054.1 GCA_003660905.1 Candidatus Nanohalarchaeota archaeon
AAAGCAGGGCAATGATATCTCATGCATCATGACAATGAATTCAGAATCTGATGAGAGCTATATGTTTCATTATCCTAATGTGGACCTTGTCAAGGCACAGGCAAAGCTCATGAATATTCCATATGTGGAGAAGACGACAAAAGGCATGAAAGAGGAGGAATTGAGCGACCTTGAGGAACTCATAGAAGAAGCAAAGGAAAAATACAGCATTGAAGGCATTTGCGCAGGAGCAATAAACAGCAATTACCAGAAGAGCAGGATTGATAGGATTGCAAAGAAACTTAAATTAAAATCATTTGCTCCCTTGTGGGAAAGAGACCCGGAATCATTGCTTAAAGAAATGTTTGACAACAATTTTGAAATTATAATTACTAATATTGCGGCAGAAGGACTGGATGCAAGCTATTTGGGTGCCGACTTAAAATGTGTTTTAGAATAC
Source organism: Candidatus Nanohalarchaeota archaeon (assembly GCA_003660905.1). Classification (GTDB taxonomy): domain Archaea; phylum EX4484-52; class EX4484-52; order EX4484-52; family EX4484-52; genus EX4484-52. The sequence continues at coordinate 440 of QMVB01000054.1, forward strand.
TTAAAAGAGCTGAATAAAAAATATTCTCTTCATATAGCAGGAGAGGGAGGGGAATACGAGACTCTTGTTCTTTCTTGCCCTCTTTTTGCCAAAAGAATCAAGGTATTGAAGACCGGAAAGGTAGTGGATAAAAATACAGGCAGTGCGATGCTATTGATTGAAGAAGTGAATTTTGAGTCGTAAAATTCGAAAGAAAATGCTCCAGATGCCATAAATGAATATTAATCAAGTAAACAATTATTTTGCTTTTTCAAAGGAAAACATTTATAAATATCAACTTGCTATAAATTATATCAAATTAAAAAGTGAATAAAATGGATTTTAACCAAATGATGGCAAATATGCAAAACCTTGGCTTTTACGACTTCGTACTCCCATGGCTATTGTTTTTGTGCATAATATACGTAATAATGCTAACTGCCCCGTTCTTGCAGGACAGGGAAGTGGACAAAAAGAGAGTGTCCATATTGATATCCGCAATAATATCCTTCTTCATAATAAACTATCCTGTTAATGGAAGTTCCTTCGGAGTGTTTTTGACAGGATTATTCGGAAACACAGGGATCTATATTGCTGCAGGTCTTGTATTGATAATACTGCTTGGGCTATTCGGAATCAATGTAGGCGACCTTGGAGAAAAGAAATACATTGGATGGACAATATTGCTTGCTGTGATAATACTGTTCCTTTACGGGGGCGTTACTCCGGTTGCAATATCTTCAGGAATGATGTCAGTAATATTTATAATATTATTGATGCTTGCGGCGATGTATTTTATCAGTAGCTAAGGTATATTCTTATTTTTTTATTTTTATGTCTTATTTTTCTTTTTTAAAGAATATTTTCTATTTTAAAAGAAAAGTGAATTTTTCAATTGAAGAGCAATTAGCGGAATGTCTTGACAAAAGACAGAAAGAATCAATAGAAAAAATCAACAAGCTTTTTAATGAAAATGATAGTTTTGCTTTGTTTGTGCATAAGAATGCTGATCCTGATGCCATATGCAGTGCTATTGCCTTGGCAATTGTGCTGAAAAGTAAGGGGAAAAAGGCAAGGGTTGTCGCATTGGAAAAAATAAACAACCAGTCAAAAAAAATCATCTCTTATTATCCTTATCCTATTTCGTATGAATATGATTTCACAGAGAGAAGCAATGATGTATATGTACTGCTTGATGCTCCGGATTTTACTTGCATAAAAGCAGGCATCATAGTGGTTCCTGAGGGAAAAAAAGTGATAATAATAGACCACCACATAGAAAACGAAAAGTGCAGCAGTGCAGTCAGATTAATATCCCCGGAAGCAACATCAACCGCCATTCTTCTCTATTTTCTTTTTAAGCAAACCAATTGCGCTATAACAAAGGAGATTGCTGTCTTTTTACTCATGGGAATAGTTGCAGATACTGGTTTTCTAAAACAGGCAAACAATATGGATTTTATTGCCCTTTTTGAATTAAGCCAGTATGAGAGCATAAGCAATATAAGGTCTGTATTGAATAAGGAAAAGGACGAAAATGAGCGCATTGAAACCCTAAAGGCAATGTTGAGATTAAAAGTATATCAATTTGGAAATCTTTTGGTGGGATATACATACGCTGGCTCTTATGGAGCTTCTATTGCTTTAACGCATATATATTCCGGATGCGATATCGTCTTTGTTGAGACAAGAGGAAAAAACAGCCTATCTGTAAGTGCAAGGTCAAGAAAGCATCTTGAAAACAAGATTAACCTGGCATCTGTTCTTTCAGGGATTGCCGGAAAATACAGGAAATACAATGGAACAGGAGGTGGTCATAAATCTGCTGCCTCGATGCAGATGGACATATCCAACAGCATATATCTGAATATGGAAAACCAGATTATAGTGTTGCTTGAAAAGATATTGAACAAAAAATCAAAGATTATAAAAATATAGGTTTTATAGGAGAATATGGCAAAAATCAATAAAATTGAGGAGCATATACGAAGAGGATTGAGGAAAGGCAAGCCATTGCATTTCACTTTGCTGGATCCAGAAACACTCAATACAAGGGAGGAGATTGAAAAGTGCATAAACTACGGTACAGATGCATTCATGCTTGGCGGTTCGCTGAGAATAAATGACGAATATGCAAAAAACATTGTAAAGGCAATTAAGTCAGTTAAACAAAGCATGCCTGTAATCAGTTTCCCGGGCAATGTAAATGGGGTTTTTAATTATGCAGATGCTGTTTTTTTCATGTCGCTGCTTAATTCAACAAATCCTTATTGGATAACCGGCGCACAGGCAATAAGTGCTTTTGACATAAAGGCAAAAAAAATAGAGGCGATTTCTTTGGCATACATCATAATTGAGCCGGGCGAAACAGTCGCATTTATAGGAGATGCAAAGCCAATCCCGAGAAAAAAAGAAGAGATTGCATGCGCTTATGCTCTTTCAGCCCAGTATATGGGCTTCAAATTCGTTTATTTTGAGGCAGGTTCTGGCGCAGAAGAATCTGTGCCTTCAAAGATGATTTCCATGGCAAAAAAGACAATAAATATTCCTCTGATTGTGGGGGGAGGCATAAGAACCCCTCAAGCCGCAAGGGAAAAAGCGCTTGCAGGAGCAGACATTATTGTTACAGGAAACATCGTTGAAGACAATATAGGAATATTGGAAGACATAATAAAGGCAATAAAAGAAATATAAATGTTTGCTGAACAAGCAAAACTCCTGCGGATTTAATCCTTTTTAGAATATTACGCAGCGAAAAATTGGAATAATGGGCGGGAACAAGCAAAACTCCTGCGGATTTAATCCTTTTTAGATTGTGCAGGATTTTTTAATTATTATATATAATTTATCTCTCATTTATTTAATATGCAAAAAATAACTGTTTGGATAAAAGATGAGGATAACAAAAATACTATTTATGTTATTGCATTAAGCATATTTTTTTCAATGATTTTTCAGGCAGTAAAATTAATTTTTATAGATGGTCAGGATAAGATAATCCATATACTTTTCAACATTTTTTCGGTTTTTGTGCTTGTTATCCCTTTTTCAATTAATATTTATATAATTCAGAAGAAAATAAAAGAGACTAATAGAATATTTCCTATATTTTTAAAGGATATTGTCGAGGGAATACGCGGCGGCATGAGCCTGCCTTTGGCAATAGATTGTACCGCCCGCAATAATTACGGGGTTTTGACGCCGAATATAAGGAAATTGTCCTCAAAAATATCATGGGGCATCCCGTTTGAGCAGGCTTTTCTTGATTTCTCAGAAAGTACAAGAAGCAAGGTAATACACCGTTCCATTGCGACAATTATTGAAGTTTACCGGAGCGGTGGAAAAATAGCCCGGGTGCTGGATTCTGTCGGGCAGTCTGCTTTTGAAATAGATGCCCTGAAAAAAGAGAGAGAGGCAATCGTTTCCTCACAGATAATAAGAGGATACATAATATATGTTATTTTTATTTTAGTGATGATAGGAATGCTGAAATTTCTTGTGCCTGTTTTGTCAAGTCAAATGTCAACATCATTTGCACAGGCAGAGGGAACTACTCCAATAGATGCTTCATTGTACAGTAAAATTTTTTTGCACATTGCAATAATAGAAGGGGTTTTTACAGGGTTGTCCATTGGAAAACTTGCAGGTGGTTCAATAAATGACGGAATATACCACTCTGTAATTTTAGGTCTGCTTGGTTACGTTCTGCTTATATTCTTTATTTAAGAACTACAATAACTATCTGAAATTATAGGGGAGTGTACAATAAAATAAATTATTTATCTTGCGCCCATTGCTTCCTTTTCCCGTCTTTCTTTTTCTGTAATCGCATAGCTTTTTGCATTATTGTTGTATGCGTTTATTATTTCTTCGCTCAATGATGCATCGGCGGTTTTCTTTTTGTTGAAACTGTTTTTAAATGTGCCCTGGCACATATGCCTCAGGGCCAGATCAACTCTTCTTTGCGGAGAAGTCAATACAATATCTCTTACGATGATTCCTCTTCTCTGGAATGAAATCACTTCCTCTATTGGCGCGCTGTTTTGTATGGCGCCGACCAATACTCCAATAGGGTTCTTCTTTGTTTGTTTTTCAATTCTCTTAAATGCATCTACTACTATGTTCATCGTTCTGTATGTATTTCCAACATTCTGTCCTGATGTGATTTTATGCTTTTTTCCCTTGTGGCCGACAACAAAGAGCTTGTTTATCAGTCTTTCGACAATGCTTGTTTTTGATTTTCCAAAAGCGGTTTTTGCGTTTTTCCCGCCGGTCTTGGGAAAAAAAAGAGGCGTAAGTGAAATATACTTTTTAACTCCCACTTCTGTCTTTATGTCCGGGGCAGCCCATATGTTAAAATATTTCACTTCTGATTCCATGTTATCATTATATTACTTTTTCTTTATCTTTCCATTCACCAAGGCATGAAGGGATTGTCCATTGACTTTAATCACTCTCCATTTAACCGACGCCAAAGAGCCTACCGGACCATTGTCTGAACCGCCCTGTCCTGCGACAGTTACTTCATCCTGCTCTTTTATGAATCCTATTGCTCCTGTTCCCGGGCAGAATACAGTTATTTGCTTTCCATTTTTTATTAACTGCACCCTGACGCATTTAATCAGACCGGAATGCGGCTGTTTTTGTTCAATCTGCCTTTTTTCAAGCACGATTGCTTTTGCCTGCGGACTTCCTTCAAGAGGATTTGATTTAACTTTAAGGCGAAGAGTTCTTCTGATATATGTTTTGCTTTTCCATTTTTTAGCTTTTATGTGCTTCTTAATGTCCCTTCCAGCATGCAATCCTTTTGCCATAATTTATACTATGAATAGAGTAATATTAAAAATGTTTATATAGCATCACAGAATAAGGTTTTTAAAGGTTTTTAATTTGCATATGTATATGACAGCAGCAAACGGGCGCAAAAAATGCGAAAAGCAAAGAGCATCAAGAACTCACGGATGGGGTTCTCCGAAAAAGCACAGGGGTGCAGGAAGCAGAGGAGGACGCGGAAACGCCGGAAGAGGAAAGAAAGGACAGCAGAAGATGAGTTTGCTCAATTCCCTGTACATTAAAAATATAGGAAAGCACGGATTTATAAATAAAACAAGAAAAGACGTTGTTGCAATAAATCTTGGCGTTCTGTGCCAAAAGTTTGAATTAATGAAAGAGCTGGAACTTGTTGAAAAGACAAAGGACGGCTATTTGATTGATATGAATTCTATCGGGTACGACAAGCTCCTTGGCGGCGGCGGTCAGATGCCGGAACTAAAGGAAAAAATTACCATAAAAGCATCATGTTGCACTTCCATTGCAAAGGAAAAAATTGAAAATCATTCTTTTTTGAGTTTGGTTGACGCCAAAGAAAAAGTTGAAGAAGTTAAGCAAAGCGGTTAAACATTGAAAATATTTTTCAGCCAGTTGAGTTTTTAAAAACAAGAAATGTTTATATAAATTTAATCTAAATTCAAGATGACAAACTCAGAAGAATGCTTCCAAAACAGATATGGCAAATCAAGAAGAAAATTCGCAAGGGTTGCAATCACTGCAACAAAAGATGAAATTCTTGACGTTGCTGTTGTCGTCAATGAGAAAGATTCCTTGCCGGAACCGGAAATTGCAGAAAAACACATTGCTTCTATTATCAAGAGCGGAGGGAATATAGTCAAAAGCTACAATGATAGCGCTTTTAACACAAAAAAATTATTTAATTTCTTTGAAAAGAATAATATAAAATCGGCAATACGAATCCGTTCAGATGCAAGCACTAAAGTAAGAGGCTCATTTCGGCGAAAAAAAGAAGTTCTTAAATTCAAAAAAGCAGGTTGCTGAAATTGGGTTGATGAAACAGAATACGGCAGAAGATAGGCAATGACAGAAGGTCATTTTTCGGCAATAAAAAGAGGTTACGGTGATTGCGCAAACGCAAAATTGAGGCAAAATGCGTTAATTGAATTAAAAAGAAAGGTTTGGATTTACAATGAAGTTAGATAATACCCAACTTTGACAGTTTGACGCCAAATAAGACAGGAAAACCTATTTGACAGTTTACAAAAAACAGGATTTTTCAATAGAATTTATGTGATAATCGCTTGTTTTTGACTATAAATCCACTTAT
>QMVB01000055.1 GCA_003660905.1 Candidatus Nanohalarchaeota archaeon
ACAATATTGATTGACAACAACAGCAACCATAATCCTGAGATAGGCACAGACAAAGTATATTATAATGCAAACGAAAGCAACCCTATTGAAGTTACTCTTGAAGGAGGCAATACTGCTTGGTTCAATATTACTCTAATAAAAGCAAGCGACAATTACACTACGACAGTACCCATAGATAATGCAACGCACATGGGAAACAAGACAGATAAGGGATTTACTTTTTATTTGTCTGGAGTAAACACATCAACCGATACACCTTATGCAACTTTTGGTTTTATCATAGGTGGCTGGAACAATAACTGGACTGTAGATGGACATACTTACATAGGAAATGGAGAGGATATATATAATGGAATGTTTAACATCACAAACATTACAAACAATACAGTAAACATAACATGGGTGCGAAATGCAATTATAGTAAAATCCATCTGGCTAAATGACAGCGATATTGCGGCTGGCGGTCAGGAAGATAATAGCCCAAAGAAGATAAGAATTGTAAATATCAACAATACAGACTATTCTCTTCTTGCATTCAAAAATGCAAGCATGAATACAACACAGCATGAGCAGTGGGAAAATAACATGTTTTATGTTATAAATTCAACAGGCTCTGTTATGGGCGCATACACAAAAGGACAGCAGATGAGCGAGTTGCATGATTGGGCTGTTCTAAAATCAGAGATATGGGACAGAAAGATATCTGTTTCAAACCAGTCGATAAATGGCAGTATTATCTATCCGATGCCATGGACATGCGATAACTCTCCAATATATATAGGTAATTTTACAGAGGTAAGTGCGAATGCAAGAGTGGCTACAGATGATGGGGGTATGGAAAATAATCAGCCATTGGACAATTCAACGCAGTATTATGTTATGGTCTATGACAATACTGCTGATGGACAGATACGCTTTGATAAGGCAAAAGTCTGCGATTCTGTTGATTTCAGCGAGAGCGATGATCCATTTGGATGCAATGGTCCGAACTGTTTCCCAAGACACATGGAAATTGGCAGGGAGAACTGGCCATTTATGATACTGAACTTCAACGATACAAATAAGACAGTGAATCTGTTCAGTAGAAAATTTGATATTGATGTAAACAATACGCCGATACTGTCTCTTTATGTCAGTGCAGTGAACTATGACGGAAGCCCAGTGGCAGGAACAATAAATCTAACTGAGATTATGGGAATTGATTCTTCTGCTTTTGATAAAGAAGAAAAAACATTCGGACCGCCTCCAATGATAAATATGTTGGGAAATGTATCTGGTACAAAAAATGTTACTCTTACCAATGGAAATGCATATATTGATATGGGTGTTGGGAATTTGACTGCAGGACCATATAATTTAAAGGCAGTTGTTAATAATACAGCATCTCTTTTGGCAGAAGTATTGAGCGGAGAGGATATGTTTTTCTTTGTCATGGGAGATTTTGATAAAGGAGGACAGTCTGAAGGAGAAGGAGGAGGAGAAGAGGGTGAAGGTCCCAAGTAACCATATATGAAAATAAAGGAGGATATTATGAAAACAATAACAATATTAACAGCAATAATGACAATTTGCATGATGATGTCTTATGCATTTGCAGCAGCGACAATGACAGCAACTATTGGGACATACAGTACAGAAGTTACAAAGGGTTCAACATTTACTGTTCCTGTAAGCGTGCAGATGACCGGAAGCAATTCCACAAGCTATGAAGTAACAGTGACCTTGAATCCTTCAAGCGGTCTTAACTGCGAGTCGGCTGTCAAGACAATATCTTTTACAGCAGACGGGACGCAGTCAACAAGTTTTTCTGTGACGGCAGTAAATGACGGGACATATACTAATCCATTTAGCGCAACTGCATCTGCAACAGGACTTACCTCTTCAACTGACTCCACATGCGACACACTTGAAGTAATAGAGGTCCCGGTTTGGGATGTATCTTTGTCCGGTGATGATACTATTGTCTGTAATGGAGATTCAATTGCAGTTTCAATGATATTTAGTGTAACTCCTTCAGGGACAATACAATCTTCTTTGGATGTTCCGGAAGGGCTTAATTTGACATCAGGTTCTTCGTCAATAAACTATGGGTCTATTGCATCAGGTCAGTCTTCATGGACACTTCAGGCAAACAGTAATCTTGAATCAACCAATACAGTGACATTGACGATGACATCAGATGATCCTGTAAGTTCAACTTCAAGAACACTGGCAATTACAAAAGATAGTAATTGTGGCGGAAGCAGTAGTAGTTCATCATCATCATCATCATCATCATCATCGTCTTCAAGTGGAGGAAGCAGTTCCTCTTCATCCGGGGGTGGCGGACCATTGCCGACAACAGAAACAAAGACAATTAATTTTACTGCAAATATAATGAATAAACTTGATTTCGATGCAAGCAAGAATTTCATAAAAGAAATTAAAATCAAAGCGAACAAAAACAAGCTGAAAATAAAAATTATGGTAAAGAAATTATCTGCCAGACCAAATGATGTCTCGCCGCCAGGATTGCTGAAGAAAACCTACAAATACATCCAGATTACCCATGAAAATTTAAGCAACGCGGACATATCAGAGGCATATATTGATTTTGCAGTTGAAAAATCATGGCTCATGCAAAACAATGAGAATAAAAATAATGTTGTGCTTTTAAGATATAATGAGAAATGGGAAGAGCTGGAAACAGAGTATTACAATTTTGACAATACATATTATTACTTCAAGGCAAAATCAAATGGTCTGAGCTATTTTGCAATCGGGACAAAGACACCTGTTGCTATTGAAGACGAACAGCAGGATGAAGGCACAACACCTGTAGAAGGAGACGCGCCTGATGGAGATGAAACGCAAAAAAAAGACAAACCAGTCCAGACAGACACCCTCATAGTTCAAAAGGATGACGAAACAAAGAAATCGCCATTAGTTACTCTAAAGAGAATCGTGATGCTGTTGGTCATAATTGCGCTTGGAATATTCATTTACTTCAAATATAAAAAGAAGAAAGAACAGGAGAGTCTTTTCAAAAATGCGCAGTTTGCCTTTTAACTCATTTTTTTGTAGACCTCCAATATATTTTTGGCAAATACAGAGGCATTGAATTTTTCTTTTATATTTTTGAGCCCTGTTTCTGAGAGTCTTTTTAGCAAATCTTTATCTTCTATAAGACTAATAATTTTTTCTGAAAGATCAACCGAATCATTGGGTTTGCATAGCAGACCTCCCTTTGTCTCTTCTATAATTTCAGTAAAAGCGCCATGATCAGGCAATATCACGGGCGTTCCGCATGCCATGCTCTCTATAGGAACAAGACCAAAGGGTTCAGGATATATTGTCGGATACACAACAACATCAGTTCTGTTCAGCAATGCTATTTTTTCTCTTTGGCTGATGTTGAATTTAAACTCAATTATTTTTTCCATGCCGAACAGGGCGATGTATTTTTTCAGAACATTGAGATAGTCTATATCATTTCTGTCTATATTTCCGGAAATGATTATTTGGAATTTTTTGTAATTTTCTTCTTTCAGATGCTTTGCTGCAAATACAAGATTAAGCGCTCCCTTAACTGGGGTTATTCTTCCCAGATAAGTTATTGAAAATACATCGCTCTTTTTCTTAACATTTTTCGGCTTATAGAGAGTTGTATCCACTCCGTTATATACAACATCAATTTTATTCAAAGGAATATTGAGTTCCCTGCCTGCTTTTTTTGCATAATATTTGCTTATTGCAATAAAACTGTCTGTTTGCTTTGCATTTTCCTTTAGTTTGTCAATGACATTTTCCCTGTAATCCTGCGGATATGCGCCAATAATCATATCATATCCCTGCAGTGTTGCAATATGCGTTAAATCCATATTCATGTCAGAAATTATGCCGGACCACAATACAGAGCAGGTATTTACCAGTTCAATCCTGTTTTTTTTGAACTTGTTTTCCATTTTTTTGACTTCTCTTTTCAGCTTTCCGCCAGAGCCCAGCAATATAGAATCAAGAATCTCCTGCTCTTTTTTCTCTTTTATTTCAGCGGAAATATTGCTTATGATTTTATTTTCAATATTTTTTATGAATTTTGCGGTTATGTTTTCAAGGTTGATTGTTATAAAATCATTTTTTAATGAAATATCTTTCAAGAATGGGATCCTGTTTAAGTTGTATTTAATATTAGGGTATTCAATTTTTGGAAGCACGGGCAATTCAGAATAATTGGGTATATTGTGCGCCAGCAATACATCGCCAATTTTAAAAAATAAAGAATCTATATTTACTTTTTCCCCAGTAAATGGTTTAAAGAAAGTTGAATAAAAATATATTTTTTCACCAGATGCCCTTATGTTTTTTACAAGCAAGGCATCTCTTATCCACCCGCCGCCATAATTGTAGCTGCTGGATGTCAGATAAGCAATATTCTTAGTTTTTGCTTTTTCGCGCATACTATATAATAGTTATAGCAGTGATTTTTAAATATTTCCTTTATATATAGTCATGGCTGAGCAAACAACAGAGACTCCTAAAAAATACGACTATATAATTATCGGCGCAGGAATTTCAGGTCTTCTTTCTACTTTGATGCTATCAAAAAAAGGCAAAAAGTGCCTGTTGATTGAAAAGAGCAATCATCTTGGAGGGGTATGCTCAACCAAGATTGTAAATGGCTATTGCATTGACAACGGACCGCATGCAATCACAGAATTAAGGGAAGGCCCCCTTGTGACGCTGTTGAGCAAATACGCCAATTACAGCATTAAATTCGTGCCTCACGGGAATTACTATATTCGGCTGAAAGGGAAAGGCGAACCGTACGTAATGCCTGTCCCGAATAATCTGGCAAGATTTGCAGGAGCGCATTTTTTGGGCAAAAAAGACCGTTTAATTATGGTAAAACTGATAGGAGAAGCTCTTACGAACAAGATTGTATCTCCCAAGAAAAACGACGGCAGCGTATATGAAACTCTCGTAAAAAACAAGCTTTCGAGCAAGGCAATGGTATTTGCAGATACAATATGCTATTTTTTGAGCGGGGCTTCCATGAAGGAAACCCCTATTTCGAGAGTGATTGAAGGAGGAGGATTTGCCCCGAATAAAAAATTAAAAAGAAATCATTTGAAGAAGCATAGAATCATTGACAGAATCAACACTCCGTTTTCTTCTATAATGGATCTTCAGAACTTATTTGCGAATCAGTCAGAAGCAAGACAGGGCTATCCTGTGGGGGGGTTGCAGACAATTGTTGATGCAATCTGCTGTTCTTTTGTAAGGAACAATGTAGATATAATTAAACAAGCAGAGGCAGGGAAAATAATTGTCGAAGGAAATTCTGCTGTTGGCATTAGCACAAATAAAGGGACTTTTTTTGCGGACAAAATCATCTATTCCGGGTTCATGAATAAATTGCCTGAGCTGATGGATGACGGAATTTTGAGAAAAGAATATATTGAAAATCTTCTTGGTTTGATTCCGTGCAAATCATATTCTCTTTGGCTTGGAATGAAGCCGTACAAATATTTCAATTACAGGGGCTCTGAAATATGGTTTGAAGAAAAAGAGCCATTCTGGGCGATGCCTGTTTCAAATTATGATTCATTGCTTGCGCCGAAAAATAGGATGCTTGTGGGATTTACAACCATTGTAAAGACCAATGTAGAAGATACAAGGAAAAGTCTCGCATCCACATTAGAGTATATTTTTCCTGATATTGCAAAATATGTTGAGATGAAATATGAGCAGGTGGAAATTCCTGAAAAAACAGCAATAAGGATAAACACAGTCCTGCCAAAGACAAAATCACCGGTTGAGAATTTATATCTGGTCGGAACAGATACTGAAAAGAGGAGTATGGGTCTTACAAAAGCAGCATACAGCGTGATGAATCTGGAGAAGGAATTGTTTAATGATTAGATAGATAGGTGCGCGAATGAGTTCTATTCAATATATTTAAAACGAGAAATTTTCTTTCCATTGATTTTGACATTTTCAAAAAACATTTCGAATGGTCTCGCAAATAAAGGCTCATTTCCGTATTCTTCTTTCAATTCCGGCACATCATAAAGCGCCTTATATAGAACCATCTTCTCCCTTGTTTATGTATGCAGGACAACATTCAAAACGTCATAAAATTTTTCCTTATGGTGTTTGCATTTTCCGGTTTTTATTTTTGTCATAGCAATACTTGTAAAGTATAAGTTATATAAATCTTATTGTATCTTTCTCTCAATTGTGCATCTGCTCCACATATATAGAATCCCAACAAAAGGAGGAATATTATTAAATCAACATACCATATGCATATACGCGAAGTCTGTCGCAGGCGAATTTGGAAAAAATTTCAGCAGGAAATTTTTCCGTATATCCTAAGTTTGACACATAACTAAATTATTATTTTTTCACAATATTTTAGATATAGAATTTGACAGTTGGACGTACCTCTAATTCTTTAAAATTCCGCCATTTTAGACATTATTGTGCGAATGTG
>QMVB01000056.1 GCA_003660905.1 Candidatus Nanohalarchaeota archaeon
CCAGCGATTTTCATGGTATTTTTCTGCACGTAAATTTTGCAAGAATGCAGAAAATACTTGTAAGCGGAGCGAACAAAGGAATTCACAAAGAGCGAATTCCGCAGTGAGCCGCTTTTAACTTTGAAAAGTACGATATCACTCGTAAGTCCAGCGATTTTCATAGTATTATTAACGAGTGAACGAAGAAATTCATCGAAACAATTGGATTTTATGAATTTCGATGTGAACCGTTAATAACATTAAAAAGCAAAGCAACACCTGTAAGATTTGATTTTCATAGTTATTTTCTGCACGCAAATTTTGCAAGGATGCAGAAAAATGTCGTAAGCGTAAGATTCCTACCATAAAAGTTCATAACTATTAAAAACTCTCCTACAGAATAGTTTAAGATGCTTATGAATTTCAAATTTGCCCACATTGCAGACTGTCATCTGGATACATACAGCAGAAGCAATGTTCTTCAAAACGAACTGAACCTCTCTTTTTCAAATGCAATTGAAAGCGCAATCAAAAACAATGTTAATTTTGTGCTGATTTGCGGGGATTTGTTCAATAATGCCTCTCCGACGCTCAGCACACTTGTTTTTGCAATCGAGAATCTGAAGAAATTAAAGGACAGGAAAATACCGGTTTATGCAATTGCAGGATCCCATGATTTCATGCCAAGCGGTCATACAATATTGAACGTACTGAATGCCGCAGATCTCACAATAAATGCATACAATCCCGTTAATGAAGAAAATGCCGAATTGAATCTCATACAGCACAGGGACACAAATATTTACATCGGAGGCATAATAGGAAGAATAAGGGGATTGGATAGGCAACTATATGATCAGATAAAAATAAGACCGAAAGAAAATGCCTTCAATATATTCATGTTTCACAACGGGATTGAGGAATTCAAGCCAAAGATAATGAAAAACACAGAATTTTTGCCTCTCTCCTGTCTGCCAAAAGGGTTCAACTATTATGCAGCAGGGCATATCCATGAGTTTTTTGAGACAAAAATCAATGAAGGAAAATCGACACTGTTGTTTCCAGGGAGTCCGTATCCAACCAATATTGGAGATTTCGGGCAGCAGAATAGGAACCAGTATGTTCTTGTAGAGGTAAGAGACAATAATATATATACAAAAAGAATCAGGACATACGAGCATGATTTTGTTGTCTTAAATATAGAGATGAAAAAGGCAAAAATAAATGAGATAGAGGCAAAACTGGACAATCTTGTCAAAAATACTGATTTTTCCAATAAGGTCGTGATACTTAAGGTAAAAGCCAAGATTGAGGATGGAAAGGCAGGCGATGTGAATATCAGCGAAGTTGAAGACAAAATTATGAAAAGAGGGGCTTTGGTCGTTGAAAAAAACCTTTCCGGGCTAACCTCTGGAACAATACTGAAAACAAGATTTGATAAGGGCAGCAGCGCAAGGGAAATAGAAGAAAGGATAGCTGGTGAAAACACAGGAATCGTAAAGATTGATGGGATGGATGCTGAAAAAGAAAAAAAGATAATCCTTGAACTAATAAATGTCCTTAAAATTTCAAAAAAACCAGGTCAGACAAATGCAGTTTACGAGGATGAATTTGTTGCATCATGCAGAAAGATTTTTGATGTATAAGTTATAGAACCTATGTGAAAGTATTATGGTGGGGAGTTAAGGTTATGTTTCATATAAACCGAGTCCACTTTAACTACTATTATTCTATTAATTATACTACTGTGTCGCATAAAAAATATTTATTATGGATGAGAACTGGAACCAATAACAAATGATGATTATAATGAACTGAAATTGCTTCATAAAGAGCATACGGAAGATGAGGAAGTAAAGGAGATTCTTGACCAGAGCTTGTTTGATGTAAGAAGATATATAGGCATATGAATGCAGGATTCTTTCTTCTTTCAATGACACTTATCACTACATTCTATTTGCATCTTCTTTTCCTTTATTTATCATTACAAATGAATTATTATTGGATTCATCCAATAATGTTTTGCTATAATAACACAAATAAGAAATAACATCATCATGAGAGGATCTAACAAAAGTGTTGTTTTCATATTATGCCAGTCCTTCTTTCAATGCTATCATATATCTTAATTGAATATCTATAATTTTCTTTCCCATGGACGTATAATATGCAACTTTGTTAAGTAATTCATATTTGCCCAGAAACTCTCCTTTGGAACCCAATGCAATCTTAACATAAGGGTCATGTTCTTTATTAAAACCTTTGTTCAATGCTCTTGACCTTTAAAACTTTGATGAGGGTTATATTATCCTTTCATCTCTTATCTTTCATAAATACGTGATAGAGCGAGCTCTGCATTTGGAATCGCAACTACTGTGAAAAGGCAGCATACTGAATGATTTATAAAATTTTTATTCAATCAGTATTATGGCAAAAAAACAAGATGGTCTTGACAAAGCAATGACAGTAATTGCAGTTCTCCTTGTTCTTTGCACATTAGCAGGATTCGCAATACTCAAAGACAAAAATGAGAGAGAAGATTTGATTGCAAAGTGCCGCGCAATAGAAAACCATCCTGATTTGCAATATGACTGCCAGTGCGTTCCAACGTTTCTCCTCAACAGGACAGATACAGGGGAATATGTGAAAAAAAGGTCAAAAGAAATGTGCACATGCAGTTGTGACATAGGAACAGATACGCCTTATGTAGTTGAGCTGAGGATTGCAGAGAATCTGGATGATTTTAAAGAGCAATGATTCAAGGCAAAAAAAATCATGCTTTTTATTTAAACTTTTAAATTTACCTTATAATTAAAAAGGAATACGTAATGAAAATATATGGGAAATCTTAAAGCAAGCATGTCAAAACTAATGTTGTTTGTAAAAAGCTATGCTATTAAATGCAAGAGAGTATTGAAATTGCTGAAATATCCGTCAAAACAGGAACTGATAATGTCCATGAAAATAACAATAGCCGGCTTTTTGATAATAGGATTCATTGGCTTTTTGACATCCCTGATAATAAATAGTTTGAATATATTCGTATAAGAGATAGTATGGTAATCTACACGATAAGAACAACAAGGGGCAGAGAGAGACTGATAATGGAAAACATGTATGAGAAGCTCAAAGGCAAAGACAATGGCATCTATGCTATGTTCCACCCTCCGAGCCTGAGAGGATATGTTTTCATAGAGGCAAAGGACAAGGAATCTATTTTGGCTTCAATAGCGCATATGCCCAATATCAGGGGGATACTGCATGAAGAAGTAGCTCTGGATAAAATAGAGCACTATTTTGCCAAGAAAGAAGAAAAGATAGTGTTCGATCAGGGAGATATGGTTGAGATTATAAGAGGACCGTTCAAAAAGGAAAAGGCGAAGATAAAGACAGTAAATGAAACAAAAGAGGAAGCAAGGGTGGAATTGGTAAACAGTGTAGTTCCAATACCAATTACCATAAAATTGAGCCAGTTAAAGCAATTGGAATCGCATAATGATTAATATGGGAGAAGTACAGACAACATCAGAGTTAATAAAAAAGGAATTAGGCATTGAAAAATTAGCATCTGCTTCAAAGGAAGCCATTATCGGAAATTTGAAGATAGAGCAGATTATAAAAATCGCAGATTTAAAAAAGGACGATATAGGCGCTAAACTCTTCAAAGATAATGTAAAGGTCATTGCAGGCGTCTGTATGTCCTGCGGAATCCTCATTGAAGGGAAAAGCCCTGTTGAAGTGATTGATGAAATCAACAAAGGAACATACGATGATAAGATAAACAGCAAAGTCACAACACTTTCATCTGAAGAAGTCCAAAAGCAAAAAGATGAGACAAAAAAATACAAAGAATCATTAGAGAAAATGAAGGCAAGAAAGGATGAAGAGCAGATGCAAAAAAAAGAATCTGCCAAAAAATAAAGAAGCTATAGAAAAATGGAGCTAAAACATTTCATAAGCATAAATGATTTGAAAAAAGAAGACATTGATTTTTTTCTAAAAAAAGCAGGTTCAATGCTTGAATTGCTGGAGAGCAAAAAGTCCGTGAATATATGCCGTGGGAAAATTCTTGCAACATTGTTTTTCGAGGCAAGCACAAGGACCAGACTATCGTTTGAGTGCGCAATGCATCGGCTCGGGGGCAGTGTTATTGGATTTGCCGATGCAGGTTCAAGTTCTGTCAGCAAAGGTGAATCAATCGCAGATACAATAAGGACGGTTGAGAGCTATTCAGATATAATTGTTATGAGAAACCCTTTTGAGGGAGCGGCAAAAGTTGCGGCAAATAATTGCTCTGTTCCGATAATAAATGCAGGGGACGGCGGTCATGAACATCCGACCCAGACATTGCTGGATTTGTTTACAATAAACAAGAAGAAAAAATCCCTTTCAAACCTGACAATAGGATTGTGCGGGGACTTAAAATTCGGAAGGACTGTTCATTCCCTTGCAAAAGCACTGTCTGAATTTAAAGGCAACACAATGATATGCATCGCTCCTCATGAACTTCAGTTCCCGGAGGGCATAAGGAAGAAAATAGAAGATACCGGCACAAAAATAATCCAGACAGACAATCTAAAGAAGGCAATTGCCCGGCTTGATGTCTTGTATGTTACAAGAATACAAAAAGAGCGTTTTGTCAGCGAAAAGGAATATCTGCGATTAAAAGGCATTTATGTAGTGGACAGGAAAATGCTTGAAAAAGCAAATAAGGACTTGATTGTGATGCACCCGCTTCCAAGAGTAGATGAAATAAATCCCGAGGTGGACAGAGACAGCAGGTGCGTATATTTCCAGCAGGCATTTTATGGCGTGCCTATGAGAATGGCACTGCTTTCAGTCATGCTTAAATGCGAAAAATAGTTATGGAAGAAAAAAAAGTAAGAAACATAATTGACGGAACAGTGATTGATCATATAAAACCAAACTGCGCAATGAAAGTATTGTCTGTTTTAAGAGATATAGATCATGAATGCATAATTGTGTGCATTAATACAGACAGCAAAAAGCACGGCAGAAAAGATTTGATTAAAATAGAAAATAAATTTTTAGAGGAGCAGGAGTACAATGAGCTTGCTCTCATCAGCCCTGATGCGACAATAAATATAATAAAAAACGGAAAGCGAGTAAGCAAGGAGAAAGTAAAGACGCCCAAACATATCAAGGGGATAGGAAAATGCAATAACCCGCGCTGCGTAACAAACTGCCAAAACATGGAAACTGAATTTGATGTTATATCAATAAAACCTACTGTTTTGAGATGCAGTTACTGCGAGAGCACAGCAGAGTACAAAGGATGATATTTCACTGCTTCGATTTCATTTCCCTTTCTTCATCCAGCAATAGTTTTATCCGCTCAACTATTCTTTTTGCGATGTTTACTTCTGTTGCCTCAGTTAGTCCAACTATTCCTGGGTTTATGTTTAGCTCAATGCAGTAAAAATGCCCGTCAGAGCATTCTATGAAGTCTGCGCCGCAAAGATCTGCATTTATGAGCTTTGCGCATTTGAATGCAGTCCTCTTCAATGCCATGCTTGGCTCAAATTTTATGCCTTTGTTCCCGCACTTGATGTTTGCTCTTGTTGTTCCTTTTTCCTTTATCACTCTTTTCATTGAGCCGATTATTTCATCATGGCAGACTATTATTCTTATATCATCTCCCTTGTTTTTTACAAATTCCTGGATAAGCATTGTCTGCTTCATGGATTCCAGTGAGGAGACAACAGAATTGAGAGTATCTATATCCTCGATGTACATTACGCCTTTTCCCCCGGAGCCGCCAACTAATTTTAGCATAATCGGAAAATGAAGTGTTTTGCCGACAAACGAGACAGTTTCCCTGTTTGCAAGGTATGTTTTTGGAGTTATGATGCCGTGCTTTGCAAGCAGCATATTTGTCAGGAATTTGTCATGGACTATATTGATGGTCTGCGGCGGATAATTTGTTCTTATTCCGAGAAGATAAAATGCCTTCATAATCCTGTAGCCCCGGTCTTTCCTGAATGAATCTATTTTTGCAAAAACATAATCAGTTTGCGTCAGGTCAACTTCCTTTCCGTTAATAACTGTTGTAATCTTTACGGTTCCCTCAATTTTCAGCACAACTTCTTCAATAAATGCATGCGTCACTTCAAAAATATCATTTGCTTCCTTCAGGATCATCTTTGTTGTTTTTGCGAATCGTTTTGGCGTCAATAGCAAAAGACGGTATTTTTTCATACTGTCTATTGGTGCATTAATTTTAAAATGCTTCTTTATCCACGGAAGATACAGAATGCACGGGAAAGTGATTTTATCCATGAGATTAACCTCAACTTTAACACTTGCATCATAACGCCCTCGAATTCCCAGTTCTAAGACTGGTTTCATAGATACAGAAAAATTCACAATATAATTTTTGGAATTTTTAGATTTGCAAAAATATCTTCAA
>QMVB01000057.1 GCA_003660905.1 Candidatus Nanohalarchaeota archaeon
AGATTGTTTTCTCTTAAGAAATTTCTTGCCTGCTCTTTTGTAAATAATTTTGTCATTTTTTCACCTCTAATTATCATTATGTTAATGATTTTTAGAAGTTTCAGCAAAATTAATTACGGTACCATTTTTCTGTGGATAAAACTCCCGACAGTGCCATAGCATTTTTTAGGAGGCCATTGCTCTCCTGCTTTTTTTATTGTAAAACCCCCGTATATTTTTGCTTCCGAAGACACATTTAGTTTTTCGACTAATTCAGGCAGGTGCTTCATGATTTCTTTTTCTGCTTTTTTTGTTATTCTAAAATCATAGCCAACATAAAAATATATATTTCCTTTAGGATCCACCATGCCTCTTGTAATTTTTTCCATAAGTTCGGCGTCTTTTTTAATCCATTCTTCTTTTTCAAACCAGACTGCATGGGAGTATGATGCATTTAGTTCTGCAATAAACAATTTGTCGCCTATAATACAAAACATTCTTCTGGTTTTATGCATTTGTTTTGTTTTTTCATTTTCCTTTAAATTGTATTTCTTCTCGAATTTATCCATTATCTAAAAAAGAAGTAAATGTATTTAAATTAATTTCTTTATTGTGGTTGAGCTTAAATAGATGGGATGTGCATTTGCAGTCAGAGCAGCCAAATTTTTTTACAGGGATTTCCGTTTTAGTTAGTTTTTTTGCAGTCTCGCATTCTTCTGTTTTTGGCGCAGGTTTAAAGAGCACTTTTTCAACCATTGCAAATTTGTTTGTTGTAAGATAGTCGATATGCCATCTTAATTTCTTGTTTTTCTTTTTGTGCCTCTGCACTCTTTTTTCAAGATTGTTCTGGGCCGAGCCCACATAGGCGTAAGTGCCTTTTGCAAAATCAATCTCTCCAAGAGCGCCGATTCTTATTTTTGCGTTTTTGGAGAGAGCTATAATCAAGATATATATTCCTTTCATAATTTTAATTCGCTTATCTTTGCGTTCATTCACATTATATCATATTCCTAAAAATATAAAAACACAATTCATGAAGCGCAGCGTTTCTACCATTTGGTGAAAATTGCGGCATAGTTATTTAAAATATCATTGATCCATAACAATATGGCAAAATATCTGCTGGAAATCAGGGATTTATGGGTTGATGCAGGAGAAAAGACAATTCTAAAAGGACTGAACATATCTGTCAGGGAAGGAGAATCCCATGTTATTTTTGGTCCAAATGGCACAGGAAAATCCACTCTTATTGGCGCCATAATGGGATTGCCTAATATAAAGGTAACAAAAGGAGATATATTGTTCAGGGGCAAATCCCTACTTGGCATTCTGGTAGATGAAAGAGCGCGAAAAGGAATAGGAATTGGATTTCAGCATCCTCCTGCTATTGACGGGATAATGCTGAGAAAACTTCTTGAAATTATAAACAGCTCTCAAGCAGAGATTAAAAGAATTGCCCTGGCGCTTAAACTAGGAAGGCATCTTGAAAGAGATTTAAACAAGGGCTTTTCAGGAGGAGAGGTAAAGGCTTGTGAAATAATGCAGTTGTTTTTGCAGAACCCGGATTTAGTCTTGCTGGATGAGCCGGATTCAGGCGTGGATATAGAGAACATAAAAGTCATTTCCAAAGCTATCCGGGAACTGCTGCAAATGAATCTTCCCATAGGCAAAAGAAAGAGATCTGCGATAATAATAACCCACGGTGGAAATATTTTAAATTATCTTGATACAGATGTAGGGCATGTCATGATTGACGGGAAGCTCAAGTGCGGCGCAGATTCCCGTGAAATTTTTAGCAAGATAAAGAAATGCGGTTACCGGGATTGCTACAAATGCCTTTCAGCAAATGGTGAAAAGCCCAGCGGAGGGAAATGATATGGATGGAAAATTAAATTTAGTCGGGTACGATTCCCCAAAAACCCAAAGTTCAGGAAGCTTTCTTGTGGTTGATGATGGCATAGCAGAGATGCAAAGCTACAGCGACAAGCTTGAAATTCTTCCATTGGCAAAATCTCTTGAAAAAGAGCAGTGGCTGAAAGAGCATCTGGGTCCGGTTCCGAAAAAAGTCCTTGGATTTTTTGTAAGGGCGCTTCCAGATGCAAAAATAGAAAAGCCACTGCAGGCATGCTTTTTCATGAAAGAAAAGAAAGCGCAGGTAATACACAATGTTTTTGTGGCAGAAAAAAACTCACAGGTTCACTTAATATCGGGTTGCACAGATGATTTGGTTGAAGGAAAGCACACTGGAATCAGCCTGTTTTTTGTAAGGGAAAATGCATCAGTGTCAGTTACAAGAATCCACCATTGGTCACCTGATGCATCTGTTTTTTCAAAAAGCAGCGTATTTGTGGGAAAAAATGCTGTTTTTGATTCCAACTATATAGTTATCAATAGTCCTAAAAAAGAGCAGGCTCATTCTATTGCAAGAGTCGACGATGGAGGAGCAGTAGGATTCAATTCAATAATTTTTTCAAGGGAAAATTCTGATTTTACAATAAGCGACAAAATATTGCTTGAAGGAAAAAATGCGCGTGCAGAGATAATTTCAAGGGCTATTTCTGATGGAGGCAGGATTCTTACAAAAACTTATATGGCAGGAAAAGGAAAGGACACAAGAGGGCATTTGGAGTGCGACGGTATACTTCTCAATGAGAAAGGAAGCATTCATGCAATACCTGAGCTAGAAGCAGTCAATCCAAAAACAAATTTGTCGCATGAGGCAGGTATAGGCAGGATATCCGAGACAGAATTGAGCTATTTGATGGCAAGAGGCATAGATGAGGCAAAA
The DNA here is from genome assembly GCA_003660905.1 of Candidatus Nanohalarchaeota archaeon. GTDB lineage: Archaea > EX4484-52 > EX4484-52 > EX4484-52 > EX4484-52 > EX4484-52. The sequence goes on from QMVB01000057.1 coordinate 2,768, forward strand.
GCCAAATCTCTTATTGTGAAAGGATTTCTGGATGCAAAGATAAACAGAATTCCTCCAAACCTGCAGAAAGCTATAGATGAATTAGTAGGAAAAATATCAATACAAGCTTAAATAATTTAATATTTCATTTAATTATGGCAAAGAAAAGATATCATGCAATAGTTAAAGGATTGGTTCAGGGAGTTTTTTTCAGAATGTTTGCAAAAAAGACTGCAAGGTCTTTGGATTTGAAGGGATATACGAAGAATCTGCCCGATGGAACCGTAGAAATTGTGGTTGAAGGAGAGGAGAGCAATATAAAGGTAATTTTAGATTGGCTTAAAAAAGGACCTTCTTCTGCAAAAGTAATGGACATCAAGATAAAAAAAGAGGAATACAAGGGAGAATTTGACAGTTTTGAGATAATTACATAAAAGGTATAGATTAAGCAAATTTCTAACTTATCTTCGAGAAAATAATTTTGCAAATTAATATTCTTATTGTGCAGAGCAAAATTCTTTTTGCCGAAACTAAACTTCCTTGCGAAATTTTACAGTTCAGTTACGATGAAAAAAGAAAAATCGGAAGTAATTTAGGATATTACTGCTCAATAAAAGCAAAACTTTTAAATATTCTCTTATTTTAAGATATAGATTAATATGTTAATTCCAGTAAGGTGTATTTCATGTGGGGAATTGCTCTCAGATAAATGGGAACAATATCAGGCGCAGATAAAATTCAAATCAAAAAAAGAAGTGCTTGATGAATTAAAAATAAAAAATTATTGCTGTCGTGCAGCTTTTCTTTCGAGTCCGGATTTGACAGATAAAATAAATCAATTCAGAAAGCAAGTAGTATAAGCTCCTGTAGTCTAGACCGGTCAAGGATACTGGCCTTTCAATAAATATTTTTAAAAGAAAGCCAGGGACTCGGGTTCGAATCCCGGCGGGAGCATGTTTCGGTAGTGAACAAAGGAATTTGCCGTAAAACCTGTAAGGAGAGCAAATCCTCAGTGAGCACCGAAATCTGCAAATATTTCCTAATGCAGTTTGCAATCTTTGAGATATTTTGCTCACACTCTAAATACGAGACGCAAAATACACCTTGAAAAGCGCAGTATTTGGTGTAAGACCAGCGATTTTTATGGTATTTTTCTGCACGTAAATTTTGCAAGGATGCAGAAAAATGTTGTAAGCGCAATAACAAAGGAATTCTCTGCATTTCTCATCCAAAATGCTTTTCATCAAAAATTTCATATTGACCGCTTCGGACCAATATTTTATACCTGCCTAAAAAAAATTATGAAGTCATTGAACACTTTTTAAATTTTTAATGAGCCTAAAATATTATGAATAAAAAAACAAGATTTATATGTTTTGCCTGCCTTATTATAGCAATATTGTTTATTTCTTTTTTTTCAATCAATAATGAGGAGAATATGAAAATAAGAAACCCTGTAGTTGCAGGCGCATTTTATCCAGCAGACAACGAAACATTGTCTTCCATGATAGATGGTTTTCTGGACGAAGCAGAGAAAAATCAGCAATTGCAAAGCATTCAAATAAAAGCATTAATTGAACCTCATGCAGGCTATGTTTATTCAGGAGGAGTTGCTGCTTTTGGCTATAATTTAATCAAAGACAGAGACATTAAAACCATTATAATTTTAGCTCCGTCGCATTATGTTTATTTTGACGGCATATCTATTGGAAACTATACTCATTACAGAACGCCTTTGGGCGATGTAAAAATATCTTCCCTTGGGAACAAATTAAAGCAAAAATTTAACTTAATTCATACTGTTGATGAAGCCCATTTAAAAGAGCATTCCCTTGAAGTCCAGATTCCTTTTTTGCAGAAAACATTGACTGATTTTGAAATCATCCCGTTTATTACCGGAGAAATGTCAAAAGCGCAAATTAGCAAAATAGCAGAACTGATTGCTGAAAATATGGACGACCAGACTTTGATTGTTGTAAGCTCTGATTTATCCCATTTTCATCCATACGATAGTGCAGTTAAAATGGATAATCAGGCGATAGATGCAATAGAAGCATTGGATACAGATAAAGCAAAAGAACAGGAAATGTGCGGCAAAACTCCTATTTTGATATTGATGAGCATTGCCAAAAAAATGAATTGGAGCGTAAAAATGCTCAAATATGCAAATTCAGGAGATATCACAGGCGACAAAAGCTCTGTTGTAGGATACAGTTCAATTGCATTTTATGCAGATAAAACCAATGAAAAAGAAAACTCTTTTTTGTCTGAAGCACAAAAAAAAGAACTCCTGAATATTGCAAGAAAGACAATTGAAGATTATGTCAAAGACGGAAAAATATACGAGCCAAAAACAGATGACAAAGAACTAAAAGAGGCGAAAGGGGTGTTCGTCACTCTGGAAAAAGACAGCCAGTTGAGAGGATGCATCGGAAATATACTACTCTCAAAACCACTATATCTTGCTGTAAGAGATAATGCGATAAATGCAGCAGTAAATGACAACCGCTTTGAAAAAGTGGCAAAAGACGAACTAAATGACATAAAAATAGAAATATCTGTGCTGAGCGTTCCTGAAGAAATAAATGCAGAAAGCAGAAAAGAAAAAATCGGCAAAATAAAGAAAAATATTGACGGGATTATTTTGTCAAAAGGATGGGCTCAGGCAACGTTCCTTCCGCAGGTCTGGAAGCAGATACCTTCAAAGAAGGAATTCCTGTCGCAATTATGCCTAAAAGCAGGTCTGAGCGCTAATTGCTATCTTGATGATGAAGTGAAACTCGAAAAATACCAGGCATTGCATTTTAGTGAATAAAAATATTCATAAATCAATAATGCATAATTCTGTATGCATCGGATAGTTGCTTTAAGACCTGTTGCTTAATAATGCATTTTATAGAGCTTTTATTTATAGGTCAATGTATTGGCTCTTAAAATGAAACCAACAATCAAGGAATTTAAATATGATATTTTGTCGTTAATATAAGAAAGTGGAGTTATATAGCAACAAGTCTAATATTGCGCTTATTAATATCTTTCTTATTTACAAAATTATCAAAAAAATTAAACGTATCTACTACAGTCAGGTTGATTATTGCAGAAATTCTAATTGGCTCTTTATATCCCAAGTTTGACATTTGCTAAATTTTTATTTTTTACAATATTTTAGATAAAGAATTTAACAGTTAGGCGCTCTTCTAATTCTTTAAAATTTAGCCCCTTTAGAGCGTATTGTGCTAATGTGAA
>QMVB01000058.1 GCA_003660905.1 Candidatus Nanohalarchaeota archaeon
AGCCAACCACTTTTTTAAGCACATGAATATACAAGTACACTTTGTGCGCATTTGGATTTTTCCTATTCTCCTCCTGCACAGGAACGTCAAGCAGAGGAATATATTTCAGCCCTGCGATATCTGTTCCTTTCATCTTTTTTATGATTTTATAATCTTTTATTTTCTTTTTTTCAAACACCTCTTTGACTAGTTTTTCTGCAAGGACATATATTTCGTCTCCAAATTTTGCTTTCACATAAGTTTCATCAGGATGAACCAGAAGAGCAACATTTGAAGGAAGAGTCCATGGAGTTGTCGTCCATACAAGGAGGTATTCTCTTTTTGCGCCGGCTATTGAAAATTTTAAATAAACAGACGGATCGGTTACATCTTTATATGAATCTGTGACTTCATATCCGGACAGGGGACTTTCGCATTTAGGGCACCAGTGAATCGGCTTTTTCCCTTCAGTCATCAGACCTTTTTCATAAAGTGTTTTAATAGTCCACCATCCTGATTCAATGTAATAATCTTCATAGGTCAAATACGGCTTCAGCCACCCTTTCCATGCTCCTATTTGTTTGTAAAAATCCATCCACTCGTTGAGAGCCTGCGTTGAAAATTTTCTGCACTCATCTATAAATTTGTCTTCCCCTATTCTTTCAACAATATCCTGCTTTGATTTTACGCCAAGTAGTTTTTCAACCTTGTTTTCTATAGGCAGCCCATGGCAGTCAAAACCCGGCTGGTACCATACATCATAGCCCTGCATTGTCCTGAATTTTCCCCATATATCCTTGAAGGCAATTGTCATCACATGGCCTGCATGAGGAGAGCCGTTTGCATACGGAGGTCCATCAAGAAGGTAAAATTTCTTCTTTGCATTTTTATTAAACTTCGTAATTTGGTGCGGAATTTTGTGTTTTTCCCAATAATCCATTATTTCCTTTTCTGTTTTTTTAAAATCATATATGTCAGGCATAAAAAAAATAAGAGTTGAGTTTTTTTAAATTTAACAGTGTTCCTCCTGTATTCCGATTATATCTCAACACTGCACTAACAATAAAGATTGTTCTCTTTTTTCCCTGCTAAATTAGCTCAAACCAACATTCCAAATAATCCTTTATAATAAATTCTTTTTTATCGCAACTAAACTCTAAAATTTTGCAAGAATTTTAGTTATGGCACAAAGAATTTTGCTTTAATTTGCAAACTTATTTTCCTGATTAAGTTCTTTTTTTCCTATAGGTGCAACATCAGTTTTATTGGATATGTTTATATATTTTTATGTTCTTTTATATATATGTCTAGTTTTAATGAAATAATCAAAAAAATGAAGAAGAAGAAAGAATTGCAGGACGATAACAGAAAAAAAGAATTAAGACCGATTTACGATACCTTGTCTTTGATGAAAAAGGCTGCGAAAGTGCTAAAGGAGAAAAAGGAAAAGCAGAAAAAAGAACACGCTAAATTCGTTCTGGAAGGCGATAGAGGAGTTACTAAGATAGAAGTAAATGCTCATGTCGGCGAAGGAGAGAAAATAAAGCGAAAATATGATAAGCCTATTACCATGGACATGAAGAAGGTGATTTCTCAACCAAAACCCAACTCACATTCATTCAAAAATAAAAGCAAAGTTTTTGTCACTCCTGAAGAAGAAGAGAAGAAAAAGGAAAACATAAAATACATCAATGAAACATATCCATTGAAGCAAAGGAAATTTGAAGATGTTTTGTCTGTGAATAGTTTTTGTAACATTAAATTTAAAACAAATTTAAACTGCCTTGTTTATGATGTGATTGAGCCTCCTCTCACACCAGAAGATAAAAAAGAGATAAAGAAAATAAATAATTATTTTGAAGAGACGATTTCTATTCATTTCGAAGGATTAAGGACGGTAAGTGCCATTGATTTTGTTAAAAAAACACTGCTAACATGCATCAAAAAATTTGGCTTAAATTTAACAGACGAAAAACAGGAAATATACAAATATTATTTATTTAGGGATTTAATAGGACTCGAACGGATAGAGCCATTAATGAACGATCCAAATATAGAGGACATAAGCTGTGATGGAGTGAACATTCCTGTTTTTATTTTTCACAGGAACCCGAAATATGGCTCTATGCAGACAAACATTATTTTTTCGACAAAAAAGGAATTGGATAATTTTACGATGAAACTGGCTCAAAGATGCGGAAAAACAGTTTCTGTCGCGAATCCTTATTTTGACGGAGCGCTAAGTGACGGTTCAAGAGTACAGTCTACTCTTGCAACAGATATTGCAACGCACGGCTCGAATTTTACAATAAGAAAATTTCTTAAGGACCCTATTACTCCTATTTTTTTATTGAAATACAAGACCATAGATGTTTATACTTTGGCTTATCTGTGGTTTTTGATAGAATACAACACTTCTGTTCTTGTTGTTGGAGGCACTGCTTCAGGAAAAACATCCCTGCTAAATGCATTGTCTTTATTCATTCGACCTAATCAAAAGATAATTTCAATTGAGGATACAGCAGAGCTTCAGCTGTCCCATGACCACTGGATTGCAGAGGTATCCAGGGAGGGATTCGAGACTATTGCAGGGCATGAAAAAAAAGTAGGAGAAGTATCGATGCTTGATTTGCTTAAAGAAGCATTGAGGCAAAGACCGGATTATATTATCGTCGGAGAAGTTCGTGGAGAAGAAGCAATAATCTTGTTTCAGGCAATGGCAACAGGGCACAGCGGTCTGGCAACTATCCATGCAGACTCTATGGAACGTTTGATTGACAGAATCACTTCAAAACCGATGGATATTCCTGTTGCTCTTTTAGAAACGCTTGATTTGATTGTATTTATAAAAAGGCTAAGGTACCGGGATAGTTTTGTGCGAAGAATAAGCCATATTTATGAAATAGATGGTTATGATAAAACAAACAACAATATTATTTCAAGAGAAGTATTTAGATGGAATGCAATTGAAGACCAAATTGTGCCTAAAGAAGAATCTGTGCTGTTGGGAAATCTATACACTCAAAAAGGCATTAGCCAGGAAACTATAAAAGATGAAATTAAAAAAAGAGCAAAAATATTGAATTATATGGATAAAAAAAACATAACTTATTATAAAGATGTTGCGCAGATAATAAACAAATACTACACTAATCCAGATGCATTGATAGAACAAATAAATTCTATTAATGAAAAGGAAAGAGTATATTGATTATTGAGTTGCAGGGATAGCCAAGCGGTCAACGGCGGCAGGCTCAAGACCTGTTCCTGTAGAGGTTCAAGGGTTCAAATCCCTTTCCCTGCATTTTCGAATGATGGGCAAAGGAATTTCCCTGAATTATGCAAGGAGAGGAAATTCCGCAGTGATCTACAACACAGCGCATTACAATTGGTGTTGTAGATGCAAAAAATCCGAAGGATATTCTCGCAACATCCGAAAACCTTGAAAAGCGCGGTATCACTCGTAAGACCAGCGATTTTCATGGTATTATTAACAAGTGAACGAATAAATTTATCGAAACAATGGATTTTATGAATTTCGATGTGAACCACTAATTTCCTTAAAAAGCAAGGCAACACCTGTAAGATTTGATTTTTATGGTTTTTCTGCACATAAATTTTGCAAGGATGCAGAAAAAATGTCGTAATCGCAAGAAGAGTTTGAATAATGCCTAAATTAAGAGAATAAGATATGTTGTTTTTGTTATTTGTGCAGAAATACCACTGACGACAATTTTCAAGATAACTTTTTAAAGATTATAGTGTTCAAAATACAGATATATAGCTAATAATGGTGAAATTTATGGCAGAAAAAACACACATGAATTTAATAACAATAGGTCATGTTGATCAGGGAAAATCTACTCTTATAGGTAGGCTTCTTTGGGATACAAAAAATATTCCTGAACAGGAAATGAAGAAAATAGAGGAAAGAGCAAAGGAATTGAAAAAAGATACATTTAAGTTTGCGTTTTTACTCGATACGATTAAAGAAGAGCGTGAAAGAGGAGTTACGATTGATGTAATGCATAGGAGATTTGATACACCTAAATATTACTTTACAATTATCGACTGCCCAGGTCACAGGGACTTCGTAAAAAACATGATTACAGGGGCATCCCAAGCAGATGCAGCTATTCTTGTAATAGGAACAAAAGACGGAGTTATGCCCCAGACAAAAGAGCATATTTTTTTGATAAAAACTCTTGGCGTAAAGCAGTTGATTGTTGCAATGAACAAGATGGACGAGGTTGAGTTCAGCGAGGAAAAATACAACAAGATAAAAGCAGATGTTGAAGTTCTTCTCAAGAGCGTAGGAATTAATCCAGCTGAGATACCATTCATTCCTCTGTCTGCATGGACAGGAGACAATATTACCACTGTTTCAGATAAAATGCCGTGGTACAAGGGAAAATCATTTTTGGAAATACTTAATGATTTAGAAGCACCGGATATGCCAACCAACAAACCATTAAGGTTCCCTGTGCAGGACGTATATACGATTACGGGTGTCGGAACAGTTCCTGTTGGAAGAATTGAATCAGGAACAATAAAAGCAAATGATAAACTTGTATTTATGCCTTCAGGAAAAACAGGAGATGTTAAGTCAGTAGAAATGCATCATGAACTACTTTCTTCTGCAAAAGCAGGAGATAATGTCGGCATAAATGTAAGAGGAATCGGTAAAAATGATATTTCAAGAGGAGAAGTTGCAGGACATCCAGATAATCCGCCAACTGTTGCAAAGGAATTTACCGCAAGGATAATCGTTTTGCAGCATCCAAATGTGATAACCAAAGGATACACACCTGTATTCCATGTACACACAGCACACACTGCATGCAAAATAGTTGAAATTGTCGAGAAAATAAATCCTTCAACAGGAGAGACAGTCGCAAAGAATCCGGATTATATAAAAGCAGGAGATGCAGCAATAATCAGATGCGTTCCTACAAAACCAATGGTCATAGAAAAGCAGTCCGAATTCCCACAGCTTGCAAAATTCGCAATGAGAGATATGGGAATGACAATTGCCGCAGGAATGTGCATGGATGTAGTGCCTGAAGACAAGTAACATCCTTTTTTTCTTTTAATCTTTTTTTTGTGTTATATTTTTTTTAGAAGATGGAATCTTGTTTTACATTTTTAAGCTTTCTTATCTTTTAGAGTTATGAAAAAATTAGTCGCGATAACCATATCTTTGCTGGCTGCACTGAGTCTTGGAATCTTAATAGGACTGCAATTGCCTACGGTTCAGGACACTGCTATAGTTCCTCAAAATGTGACAGAAAAGCCTGTTTTTGATTTGACGGCATTTACTTCAAAAAAGACAGTTCATAAAAGCGCTCTATCTCCTTTTTATGAAAATACTGTCCGGATGAAACTTCCTGCGGTAATGATAGATGGCACCGGAATAATGACAACTGCATTGCTAAAAATAACAGAAGGAGAGGGAAATATATTTTTTAACTTCAACAATGTGCTTATTTCTCCGGACACAGAACAATCTATCAGAAACGCAATAAATGTTGCCTCAGATGTTACGGGTGTATCAACAGGCAATCTTGATTTTTATTTTACTCTATCCAATATCAATGCGTCTATGCTTGAAGGATCAAGTGCAGGAGCTGCATTTTGCATTGCCGTAATTTCCGCCCTGGAAAATAAGTCATTGAACCATGATGTAATCCTTACAGGAAGCCTGAATCATGACGGAACAATCGGTCTTGTATCTGGAATAAAGGAAAAAGCAATTATTGCAAGAAAAACCGGCGCAAAACTATTTTTGGTTCCATACGGTCTTTCAAAAGAGCTGAACTTTACAGAGGAAGAATACTGCCATAAGTACGGGGATTTTGATTTCTGCCAGAATGAATATACTCCTTATTGGGTAGATTACAGCAAAGAAGCAGGCATTGAAATAAAAGAGATAAAGACGATTCA
>QMVB01000059.1 GCA_003660905.1 Candidatus Nanohalarchaeota archaeon
CGTACTTGGAATAGCCGAGTTCGCTATTCATTTCTTCTTCGAGGGCTTCCTGGAGGACATCCTTTATCTGTTCTATGAAAGCATCTTCGATGCTTTTTCCGTCTTTTAGATTGTTTTCTCTTATGAAATTTCTTGCCTGCTCTTTTGTAAATAATTTTGTCATTTTTTCACCTCTAATTATCATTATGTTAATGATTTTTAGAAGTTTCAGCAAAATTAATTACGGTACCATGTGTCGGGCAGTATATCGCAACAGATATATTATATATTTATGTTTTTATCACAATTCCGCCAATGCCTTGGGCTGCGAATTTATGCATCATCTCTGCAACTGCCATAAGAGAACTCTGCGCTTCTCTCATATTAAGCGTTATTTTTTCAGGAGCAATTATCTCAACTGATGTAGGACCGTAATTTATTACTATATCCACCAATGTTTCATAGTTTTTTAGCATAAAAGTTATCTCGCAAATCTGGCTGAAAAGTACGTTTATATTTCTTGCCTTGAATTCCGCCCCTGCTTCAACTTCATCAATACTTGTTAAATTTTCTTCAAGAATATATATATCATAAGTTTTCTTTATTGCAGCTATATGCTTTGCCAATGCTTTTTCTGTTACATCATAAGAATTTGACTGGACCTCAAAAAGCATCCATACCTTTAAATAACCCTTTTTAAGCAATTCTTTTTCGTCAAATTCCAGTTCCAGCTCCAATTATCTCTTTTTCATTCTATCTCCTTTAAAATTATAACAATACATTACTGTTATGTATTTAAATATTCTGTTTTATAAGAATTAACAACAATTTGTCGGGATCGCATAGCTCGGTATTGCGGTAGCCTGCTAAGTTACTGTCCTTGGACACGGGGGTTCAAATCCCCCTCCCGACGCCATTAGACCAAATGCCTTGGTGGCTCAGCTGGTAGAGCGTTGCCTCGGTAAGGCAAAAGTCGCGCGTTCGAATCGCGCCCAAGGCTTGGTTTATTCAACAATTTTCACTTCAACAAAATTATTCGGCTCCAGGTTCCCTGAGAGCGCAACTGTGATTATTACAATGTCTTTTGGATTCAGGTATTTTTTTCCCTTTAGCAGGGAAATGGTTGTTTTTATTAGTTCACCCATTGTTTTGCCATCTATATTCAGATTATAGGAAAAAGCCCCGAACTGCAGCTTTGTTTCATCTCTTATTTTTTTCAATGGAGAAAACACAAAGAGAGGCATGTTTATTCTATACCTGCCAATAAGCCCTGCGGTGACTCCTGTAACCGTCATTGCGATAATTGCTTTTGCATTCAGCTCATTTGCGCAAAGAGCAACGGCATTGCTTACGATATGCTTTGCTGTTTTTGTCTTTTCATGCCCGTATTCATCAAGACGGCACGGTATTGCTTTTTCTGTCTCTGTGCATAATTTATCAAGAACTTTCATGGATTCAACAGGATATTTGCCTTTTGCAGTTTCGCCCGAAAGCATTAGTGCATCTGCCCCAGACAGTATTGCATTTGAAACATCACTGACCTCAGCTCTTGTAGGGCGCGGATTCTCAATCATCGAATTCAAAAGGTGCGTCGCAACAATCACAGGCTTTCCTACAATGTTGCATTTTCTGATTATCTGCTCCTGAATTAGCGGAACCTGTTCATAAGGTATTTCAACACCCAAATCTCCTCTCGCAACCATAATGCCATCAGAGACCTGGAGAATTTCATCAAAATTTTCAACTGCTTTTTTATGCTCTATTTTTGAGATAACCTGTATGTCTTTGTTTTTCTTTTTCAGGTAATTCTTTAGCTCAATTATATCATTCCTTGTTTTCACAAAAGAAACAGCAATGAAGTCAATATTATGTATTATGCCAAAATCAATGTCCTTGATGTCTTTTTCTGTCAGGGACGGCATCTTTACATCTATATTGGGCAGGTTCACAGTTTTATTGCTGCCTAATATTCCGGAATTCAAAACTTTGCATACGATTATGTCTTCATGGATTTCCTGCACTTCAAATTCAAGCAAGCCATCATCCACAAGCAGGCGGTCTTTTATCTTGATGTATTTGATAAGCTCTTTGTAGTTGATTGTTGTCCCGAATTCATGGTCAAATTTGTCCTTTACAGAAAACCTGAATGTATCCCCTGCATTCAGTAATATGTCATCTTTCAGTTTTCCTGTGCGTATTTCCGGTCCCTGTGTATCCAAAAGAAGAGCAGGTTTTCTTGGCACAAGCTTTTTTACTTCATTTATGCCTTTTATTAATCTTTCATGCCCGTCATAATCCCCATGCGAAAAATTCAGCCGGACTGCATCAAAGCCAATGTCCACCATCTGCTTTAATATCTTAAAATCAGATGATGCAGGTCCGAGAGTGCATATTATTTTTGTCTTTCTCATAGGAGTAGAATATACTAATGATTTTAAAGATTTCTATTATTGTTGTATTACTAACGGGTCGATAGTCTAGTTGGCTATGACGTCGCCCTTACAAGGCGAAGGTCGGGAGTTCAAATCTCCCTCGACCCATGTTTGGCGAGCGAACAAAGGAATTTTCCGTAATTTTCGTAAGGAGAGGAAATTTCTTTAGTGAGCCGACAAACACCTTGAAAAGCGCGGTATTTGACGTAAGACCAGCGATATTCATGGTTTTTTTCTGCACGCAGATTGCGTAAGAGTGCAGAAAAATGCGTATAGAGCGAACAAAGGAATTTTCCGTAAATTATGCAGGATAGAGGAAATTACCTTCATCTCAATCAACACTTCTCCATATAGAAAATCTCATCAAAGAAAGCGTCTTGTTTGCATACCTATCCACAAACACAATAGGATAATTGAACACAAATACTCCTTTATTTTCCGGTATTGCCTTTCCAAAACTTTCATTTTTCCCGGAAAAAGTGATGTTCATGTCTGCTCCGCTAAGACCAAGCTGTTTTTTCAATTCAATATAATCTATCTGAAGGGTGCTGTTAATCCTCTCATCTGTTGCCCCAGTGATTTTTCTTTTTGGGCCAAGACTTGCATTGGCATCATGCAGATACCTGTTTTTTAACTTGATCCCTTCAGTATAGTTTCCGTAATGCGGAATGATTTTGTATTTTGATGCACTGCTTATCTTCACTCTTCTCCAGTATGTTTTATTCGTTATAATTTCAACAGTCATATTCTTTCCTATTATCGCAACCCCGTCGTTGCCATTATACAAATCAATCATATCTGCGGTTCCGTTCCAGACAGTTCCTCCATAAGATATGTTGAATATGTTTTCGCTCCCGTTGTAAAAATAAGTATAGTTTATGAATGTAGTATTTGAATCAAATGAATTAGGAGAAGAAATCAAGACAAGAGAGTTATTCTGATATATCTTCGCTGATTTTTGACTGTTGAAATTTCCCTTGATTCTTGCAAATCCTCCTGTAATTCCATCAAAAGAACTAGTTGAAAGCAGGCAACCATCCCCGAAGAGAATTTCATCATCGTGAAATCTGATGCTCCCGATTCCTGTATTTTTAAATTCAACATACACATGCGTGTTGTTTGCATAATCCGTTCCGTTATTCAGGTCAGTTTCATAAGAAAGAGGCGTTTTGTTGCCGTTGAAGTTATCAGGTATTGCGATCAGAAAATAAGGATTCTGCGACTTCTGCGCATTGAATATTACTGTGCTACTTTCAATGTCGCATGCTACTGGATTGAACTCTGAATCCAGGATAGCAGTTGAATTTGCAGTTGCGTTTTCAAATGAAAAATTGTAAAACAATTCCACTGGGATTTTTGAGGAAAAATTGGAAATGCCGACAGGATACATGCAGACCTCTTCCTCTAATTGATTTTCAAACCTGTCTTTTATAACCATGCTTGCGGTCTTGAACATTTCCTGATTTTTTAATGTAGCAAAATTAGAGCTGTGATTTGCATAAACAATAATGAGTACAACAGCACCCATAAACAGAACAAAGGCAATAATAGAATCAACATTTACCTGCGCTTTTGTTCGCCTGCTTTTTTTTACTTTCATAACAAGAATAAAAATCAAAATATTTAAATAATGCATATATTACTATTGTATATTATGAAAAAGCAAAAATCATGCGGAGCTGTCGTATTTTCCCAAAAATCCGGGGGCAAAAGAGAGTACCTGTTAATCCAGCATTCTGATGGAGGCCACTGGGCTTTTCCAAAGGGAAGAATGGAGGAAGGAGAATCTGAAAAGCAGACGGCAGTCCGGGAAACCGAAGAAGAAACAGGAATTAATGATTTGATATTCATAGACGGCTTCAGGGAGGAAATCCGTTATACTGCAAAATATAATGAAATCAAAGTAAGCAAAACAGCTATATTATTTATTGCAAAAACAAATACCTTGGATATAAAATTGTCTGATGAGCACACAGATTTCAGGTGGCGCGAATTTAAAGAGGCAATGGATTTATTGACCTATGATGATACAAAGCAGATATTGAAAAAAGCAGATGATTTTTTAAAAAATAAAATAGGATGAAATATCGTCATTTAATTTCTTCTGTTTTCTCTTCAACAACAGGATTTTCATTTTCATTATCCTCGCTGTATTGGCTCAATGGCAGTTCTCCGGAAGTTTCTTCTTCATCGCTCTCTTTTGCATTTTTCATCATCTGCGATTCAAAGTACTTTCGCATATCCTCTGCCGAATTCATGCCAAAATAATCCAGAAACTTTCTTGTAATTGTAATTTCATTTGTATGGCCATTGGGTTCCATATCAATAAAGCCTTCTTTTAAAAAAGATTTAATGTGCTCATAAGCCCTGTTTCCTCGCGTTTTGATGACATCGCTCTGGTTCAGCGGGTTTTTGTAGGCAATGTAGGAGAGCGTCTGAATCTCTGCTCTTGAAAATTCCCTGTTCTGGTTGAATTTTCTGACATAATCCAAGTATTCGTCTTTCACTTTCAGGTAATAAACATTATTTTCATTTACAATTTCCAGCCCTTTGTAATTATTGTTCTGCTTCATCTCATTTAAAATATTGCCAATCTCCTTTTTTGGAATTTTCAGGACAGAATAGATATCTGAAAGCTTAACTGGATGGGGAGAAATAAACAGCATAGCTTCAATCAAGCCATGCATTTGCTCTTTGTTAAATAAATGGGTTTCTGTCATATTTAACTACTTTTTTCTTATTTTGGGCTTTTCCACGATGATTGTTCCTGTCTTTAACTTATTTATTTGATTCTGCAATTTTGCAAATTCCTTTTTTTCATCAGTCCCGACCGGAACCATGACTTCTCTTTTTGCAATCTGCTTTTTCAATTCAGCAATTTCTTTCTTCAACAGATCAATTTCTATTTTTTGCTGGGTTATTGCATCTCTGTTTTTCAGAGCCAGTTTTGCAAACATCTTTAAATCAGAAAATGTTTTAATTATCCCGCTTATGTTGTCTGTCTTTTTATTTACCTTGTCTGATATCTCAAAAATGTCCTCGTCAAGAACATTAAGCGCTTTTTCAATATTTGTAATTTTTGATTTGTGCTCATCTGTATTTTGCTCAACCTGATTTTTTATGTCCAGTATCATGTTATTGAGTGCATTTATCCTCTCAAATATCTGGTTTTTCAATTCTTCCAATTCAGTGTTTACCTCTTGCTTTTTTTCAAATAAACCCATAATTATCCCTTTTCATTCTTATATATGTATATAAAATGGAAGTTAATCTTTTTAAATTATAATGCTATCTGTTTATATGAGCGAAGAGAAGCAGATTCATATTTCCTTTTGTCCTTTTGGACTATATGCCTTTGCATTGCCTGAAAACGAGGTTGCCGGTCAAATTGAGTTTCCAAATGACGCAAAGAAAGCTGTTGAAATAATGGATTCGTGCGGAG
>QMVB01000060.1 GCA_003660905.1 Candidatus Nanohalarchaeota archaeon
CAACAAAATTCATCAAAAAAAGCTTAATGAATTTGACAGTTACGGTAGAATTTGTCAAGAAGTGTTCAAAAAGATTCATTTATGCTAATTTTGACCCAATAAATGAGTTGATTTTGACTCAAAATCAGGCAATTACGTGAGAAATTGCGGAAAAAAGATTGTTTTTTGCAAACTGTCAAATGGGTTTTCGTGATTATTTAGGTATTGAACTGTCAAAGTTGGGTTTTAAAGAATTAGAAGGGTACCTAACTGTCAAATTCTTTATCTAAAATATTGTGAAAAAATAATAATTTAGTTATGTGTCAAACTTAGGTTATAAGAAAAGAAGAAAGCATACTAGATAAAACAGGAACGGAAAATATTTTTTGAACTTCTCCGCTTCGTTCCGACCGCGTCTTGCAGGCGCTCTTCCATTTGGTTATCAGGGCAGAGAATAAGGATTATGAGGAAAATTCCTGCTGAATTTTCCTAAATTGCCTACGGCAACTTCTTATAATTCTGATGTTAAACGACATAATGTATAATATTATACATTACATGTATTTAAGCTTTTCTGTTTTATGGCTGAATTGTTGAAAGAATCAATGTAGTGTATAACTTTAGGGGAAAGATAGGTAATTAATTCATGGTCAACCCAAGCGCCTTATCTGTCATTGCTATACTCTCACTTGCATTTTGCGTTAGCCCGCACATTGCCCGTATGCAGTCAATATTTTCAGGCACAACATCTGATTCCTGGTGAATTGCCTGTATGTAGAATAATTCATTGCCCACTACATTTATGCTCTCTTCCCACACAGCAATCTCGTTGAGGTCGCCGCGTTTCCTTCCAATGTCTCTTGCATGCTCCATAATTTCCGCAGTTGAAGCAATACCTTCGCTTGCCCTTACAAGTATAATGCGAGGCGTATTTTTGAACAATTTTATTATATCTCCTGTTGTTGCAGGATTTTTCAATTCAACAATCATTGTATGAAGATGCATAAGCGTTGTCGGAACAACCACAGCAGATGTCATAATGTCCATGTCAGGAAAAATTGTATTTACGTCCGGACCGTGATGGCTCGGTACGGTAACAGGATTTGGCACGATTGCATTTACCGGTCCCTTTGATGAATTTCCCGGGTCAGGTCCTCTTCTTATGAGGGTTATTCTTGTCTTCCGGATACCACCAAATGCCTGCTCTATTGCTCCAAGGGTTCTGCAAAGCCCTGTTGTATTGCACGAAACAACCCTTGCATAATCCTTCCCAATACATTCCTTGTAATTGCCCTGGGAATTGAAAGATACTTCTGCTATATCTGGTTTTTCGCCTCCCTGGAAAATTGCTTTTATTCCTTTGGACACATAGAGAGGTTTATTTGCAGCGCCTATTTTTCCCGGGGTGCAGTCAACAATTATGTCTGATTTATCTATTAAATCCTCTAAAGTTCCCAAAACAGCCATATCTGCTTCAATAAATTTTTGCATATTTTCCCTGTTGTTTGCATATAGACCATAGTTGCTTTTAATTGCATGCTTTGCTTCATGCGTTGGTCTTGTCTTCACTACGCCTGCAACATTCATATCTGGCTGCATTGATACAGCGTCTGCTACTCTCTTGCCTATAGTTCCATATCCATTTATACCTACTAATATCATTTTTTCACCTTCTGTTTAATTAAGTGTCATTTGTTACTCTTGTAATTAACGAGCCGTATTTTTTAGCTGAATTAATTAAAGCATCAACGGCAGGAAGATTTTTTCCCGAGATAAATAAAATAAATGCCCCTCCTCCTGTAGATACATGATCTATCTTGTCAAGCATGCCTAATCTTTCTGCTGCAATTGCAGAGTCTCCTCCGCCCAGAACGGAAAATGCCTTGCTTTTCTCCATTGCCCTGAAAAGTTCAACAGTTCCTGTTTCAAATCCTTCCTTTTCAAACACACCTGCCGGTCCGTTGCATAGAACTGTTGCGGCGTTGTGAATAATGTTTTTGTACAATTCTATTGTATCCTGTCCAATGTCAAGTAAAGGATAATCGCTTGGAAGTGCTGAAAAAGGAATTTCAACTCTCCTGCCTTCAACTTCCACAGCAAAATCAACAGGCATTATGATTTTATCCCTGTATTTTTTCAAAAGCTTCTTTGCGTATTTAATCTCCAAATCCGCTTTTTTTTCAACCAGAACCTTGTGCGTTGCATTGCCTATATAATCTCCATTGGCTGCCAGAAACACCATTGCAACAAGTCCGGTTGTAAGAACTCGGTCTGTGCTATTGTTGAAGAGCATTTGTTCAATCACTTTTATTGAATCATCAACCTTGGCTCCCCCGAGGCAGAGTACAGACGGTCTTTTTGGATTATCCAGCACCTTTGTCAGTACATCAAGCTCTTTTTGCAGTATTCTCCCTGCAAATGAAGGCAGGACCTGCGGAAAGCCGACTAAAGACACATGATTCCTGTGGTTTGCGGCAAATGAATCATTTACATAATAATCTAGGATAGGCGCCAGTTGCTTAACCATGTGCGAGAGGTGAGAATCTTTGTCAACAGAAGTTTCCTCTGCGCTGAACCTTACATTTTCAAGCAGAACTATATCTCCTTTTTTCATTGATTTAATCGTGTTTTTTGCATAGCTTCCAAAAATATCGTCAATGTATTTGACGTCCTTTTCTGTATGATTCTCAAGGAGTTTTGCGTGTTTTTCCAGGCAGATAAAATCCCTGCTATTCACTCTTCCCTGGTGCGTCATGACAACAACTTTTGCGCCTTTGTCGGATAATTCTTTAATAGTTCCTGAATGGTATTTTATCCTGATGTTGTCTTTTGGCTCCTTGTTCTCGTCCAGTCCCGAGTTTAGGTCTGTCCTTACCAGAATAGTTTTCCCATCTACTTCAAAATCATCGATTGTCAAAAAATGCATATTTTATTTTCCTCCTTTTTCCAGATGCGTCCAGGTTCCATCATATACATATCCTGCCAGCTTTCCTTCACTGCATAATTTTACAAATATATTTTCAAGAATAATTTTTTCGCCCTCTTCAAAGAGCAGTTCTGGCAATTGCGGCTCAATTATAAACACGCCGGCATTTATCAGGTTGCTTTGAGACTTATTTAAACCTGGTTTTTCAATAAATTCTGTTATTTTTTCTCCTTTTAATTTCACTACACCATAAGAGCTCGTATCTGTCGAAGTCGTAAGTGCCATTGTAGCTATTGCCTTTGAATTCCTGTGAACTTTGAGCATATCGTTTAGGTCTACACTGAGCAGAACATCACCATACATGAGCACGAATGTATTGAATATCATTCCTCTTGCTGATTTTAAGAAACCTGCTGTTCCGCCAGGTTCATCTTCTATAATGTATCTTATATTGAGATCATATTTTGTTCCCTTCCCAAAATAGGAGATTATTTTCTCATAGTCGTAATTTACAATCAGAAGTATATCTGAAATTCCCTGCATTTTTAAGTACATGAGTGTATGCTCAAGCGCAGGTTTGCCGTCAATTAAAGTCATTGCTCTTAATGGTTCGTTTTTTCCGCCGCCGCAAAGGATGACTGCCTGCTTAATGCACTCTTCATTCATTGATTTGAGCAATATTTTTTCTATTGCATGCGACCTGTTCTTGATGCCATATCCGTTTATTTTTTTATCGAGCCATGAAATGACCTCTTCGTCCAGTGTTATTGAAATATGCTCTTTTGCAGCCATATTCTTTTTATTTGTAATACTTTGTATTACTACACAATTAGTTATTTTTAAAAAGTTATTGCATAATAAATTTATATTATGAATCAAATAAATCCTTATAATGATGCTATTGAATGTTTAGGCGAAGTAGCAGAGAGATATAATATAGATGAAAAAGATATAGAAATATTGAAACACCCAAAAAAAATATTGATGGTTAATTTTCCTGTCCATACAAGCAAGGGACTAAAGGTTATCAGCGGATATAGAGTCCAGTACAATGATGCCCTTGGTCCTACAAAAGGAGGTTTAAGATTCCATCCTCATGTAGATATTGAGGGAGTAAAAGCACTTGCGTTCTGGATGACATTAAAAAATGCGATTCTTGATCTGCCTTATGGCGGAGCAAAAGGAGGAATAACAATAGATCCGCAAGAGTTTACAGAACATGATTTAGAGGAGATAAGCAGAGAATATATAAGGCAAATTCATCTGTTTATCGGACCTGCAAAGGATATCCCCGCACCTGATGTATATACGAATCCTAAAATAATGGGCTGGATGATGGATGAGTTCGGCAAGATAAAAGGAGAGCATGTTCCTGCAATGATTACAGGAAAACCTCTTTCTATTGGCGGAAGCCAGGCAAGGTCTTATTCCACTGCAATGGGTGGTTTTTTTGTGTTGAGAGAAGCGCTTGCAAAATACAAGATAAATCCACTCCAGACAAAAACTGCAATCCATGGATTTGGAAATGCAGGAATGAATCTTGCAAAAATAATGGACAGCAACAATATGACTGTTGTGGCAGTAAGCGACAGCAAAGGAGGCATTTACAATGAAAATGGATTGAACATTGAATCTCTGATAAAGCATAAAAAAGAGACAAGAAGTGTGGTTGATTTTGCGGGCGCAAAACCTCTGACAAACAATGATATTTTAGAATTGAATGTTGATATACTTGTCCCTGCAGCGCTTGAAAATGCAATTACCAAGAGCAATGCAGGCAATATAAATGCAAAGATAATTCTTGAACTTGCAAATGGTCCAATTACGTTCAAGGCAGACAAAATTCTTTATGAAAAAAAGATAGTTGTTTTGCCCGACATTCTTGCGAACGCAGGCGGTGTGACAGTATCATATTTTGAATGGATGCAAAATCTTTACGGTGCAAGATGGACTGAAGAGGAAATATTAAAGAAACTCGATGACCGGATGAAGACTGCATTTGATGAGTTATACGACAATTATGTATCTGAATCATACGTTGATTTCAGGACTGCTGCGTATGTTTATGCAATAAAGAAAATAATACAGGCAGAAAAGGACAGAGGCCGGATTTAAGTTTTATATCTCAGCACAAAAGTAATCATGGATGTGGTGTTATATATTCTCAACAGAGGGCAATAAAATGTAATTTTTTACTATTGCCCTTGCTGACATGGCGTAAGTGCAGATTTATTATATTATACTATGTCAGACACAATTGTATTGTCGATTATGCTAATTGTGTCTTCAAATATATTTGCCTGCTTAACTCTCGAATTTCATTCGCAGTCAAATATATTATAGCATAACACATAAATAACAGAAAAGAATTTTGCTTTTTTTTGGAGCAAATTTCTTTTTGCCGAAACTAAACTACTTGCGAAATTTTGCAATTTAGTTGCGATGCAAAAAAAATACAAGTGATATTGACAGTATTTATGTGTTCTGCTAGCATATTCGACCGCAAAGAGCAGGTGAATATATTCAAAGACGCAATTATCGCAACATGTAACGCAAATTGCGTTTGAGATTATATCGCGCCGCATTACTTGCATTTTTTTGTTGTTGCACAAACTGCAGGGAAACAAGAAAAAAATTCAGGAAGTAGTGCCTATCGCAGGGAAACATCCGTGATTTTTTTGTTGTTGCACAAACTGCAGGGAAACAAGAAAAAAATTCAGGAAGTAGTGCCTGTCGCAGGGAAACATCCGTGATTTTTTTGTTGTTGTGTGAAC
>QMVB01000061.1 GCA_003660905.1 Candidatus Nanohalarchaeota archaeon
GCTTTTTTTGGAGCAAATTTCTTTTTGCCGAAACTAAACTACTTGCGAAATTTTGCAGTTTAGTTGCGATGCAAAAAAAATACAAGCGATATTGATAGTATTTATGTGTTCTGCTTGTATATTCGACCGCAAAGAGCGGGTGAATATATTCGAAGACGCAATTAGTATTATATATAAAATAATTGCGTTTAAGATTATATCGCGCCGCATTACTTGCATTTTTTTGTGCCGCGATATACACCAACAGATGCAGGATTTAATATTGGCTATGCAATTGCAAAATCACAAGAACTATCGCCGGTTTATGTTTGCATGAATGGAAAAATTTTTGTTCCTGAAGAAATAGTTAAACTTCTTTCCGAAGGCAGAGTTGGTTCTATATATGCTCAATAACGTAACTCTATTTTTTTAACTCAAAAGAATAGTGTGAATCTCGTGGAAATCTGTGTTAATCTGTGGATTAAATCGGCTTCCCGTGGTTTCTGTGGATTAAAATCATTTTCATGCGTCTTCCGTGAATATACTTATATAGTTTTATTACCATATTATCATCATGGGCGTTATCATAAATAGTTTAGAAAAAATAAAAAAATGGCATCCTCTTAGAAAAAAAGAGGAAGATTCATTTTCGACTCAAATCAGGAATTCAGATGAAAATTATCTCAGAGATACTCCTGAAAACATAAAAGAAGAATTCAATTCAATGCAGCAGTCTATGCTCTCTCCAGAGGCAGGGCGTGGAAGAGGAGGATATGAAGCCCAATCTTACGAGCCAAAACCGCCTTCTTCTTATGGCAGCAGACCGCCGGTAGATAACAGTCCTCCTATGATGATGGACAACAATCCCCCTCTTGCAAGAGAGCAATATGGCAGGAGGCAGCACGGGCAAGGCGGTTTTGAGGAGCAGGGAAGAATTCCTTTTGAAGAGCCGGCACCGCTGTCTATGGATGCCAGCCTAAATTCTCCTGAAATGGAAAAGCTCGATACAGTAATGATAGAACTTAGGAATATTAAAGCTCAAAACACACAGATTTTAAGCGAGATAAGATTAATACAGGATAGGCTCAGGAGAGCCTATTAGACTCTTTACGCTAAATGCTTCCAGAGGCATATTATTCATTGAACCTGCTTTTTTGTAAATCTCTCCAAAGCTTTGGCTTTTAAATCCTGAATTTTGCGTGGTGTATTTTTGCAATATATTATCTTTTATTTTTCCGCTCAGTACAACTTCTGCATTGTATCTCAAGCAGTCATTTAAGTAAAATGATGCATCATCGCAGTTTTCTATTTTGTTCAGGTCGGCAGTGCAGCTGCTTTTCGCCTCATCAACAGGGCAGTTTAAATTGTCAAAATGCATCCTGAAGATTGCAGTTTCTATTGCGCGGGAAAGAATATTTGCTGTCTGGGCAATTTTGCTCTCTTTTTCAAGCACCAAAACCTGCGCATTTTTTATGCTGTATTCAGACATAAGTTCGCATATTGCTTCTTTTGAAACAGGCACATCCGCTTCTTCAATGCAGATTACGCATTCATCAAATGTTTCTTTTGTACTTATTTTGGCAAATATGCTTTTTGGCTTTTTAAGCATTGCCCTTACAGGTCCGCTTACAAGCATGCCTTTTGTTTCCCATGCCATTTGCAGGCCAAGGCATGCAAAGACGGGATTTTTTAGTTTTACATCAATGCGTATTTTATTGAGTTTCTCTGTTGCGGAAATGTCAGCTAAATTTCCAAGGGAATGGGAAGCGAACAAAACGCCTGCTTCTATCGTGTTTTTTAGGAAGCAAATGCAGGATTCATAAATAGATTCCTGATGTTTTATTAATTTGGGGTTGATTTTCATTAAATTAAATGACGGCAAGATATTAAAAGATTTTATTGCTAATATGTCATAAATTAGCAAGAGATTATTCTTTTTGTTGGCACAGTGTTTTTAGGATATTAGAAATTGAAAAATTCATTACATACTATTGCATTTTTTTTAATTGATATGTTTCTTTTGCGATTGTATTTAATGGAATGAATTCATTATTAGTTTTCTCTGAGGAATATTCTTTCTTAACAAATGCAATTGCCGCAGTTTCACTGGTAAGTTTTAGAAAATCCAGATTATCTAATAGTTGCTTTCGGATTTCCTTTTCTGTATTTTTCGCTTTTTCTCTAAATTTTTCTCCACATTTTGCACAATAGCCATAGTTGTTAAACAGCTTTCTTTCTTTTTTGCATTGTTTACAGAGATCTTCGTCAGGAATCTTTTCTTCTGGTTTATCTACTTTTTCGGATAAAGACTCGATAGTCTCTCTATCTATTCTTTGTTTTTTATCTTCTTCTATTTTTTCTCTATGAAATTCATAATACTTTTCAAAACTCAAAGACTTTCTGAAAGCTTCTGGCATTTGATTGTACGCTTCAAAAATCCCCAAATCAACATCTTTAACTTCTAACACTTCTTCTTTAATAAATTTTTTTAAATCAATTTCTTCTTCCATCTTATTATTTTGTATTGATTTATTAACTTATAAAATTATCTGAATTTCACGTAAAAACTACATATCTCATCATTCACAATACAACAAATATATAAAGTTATATTGCCAAGAATATAACATGGAACTAAAAGACATAATTGAAGTATTATCACCTTTGAATTTCTGGGGCAGGGAACAGGAGATAGGAATAAAAAGAGAGGAATATTTGAATAAAATTGCAGAATTGTCAGAGGCAAAAGACATGGCGGTTTCAATTACAGGAATCCGAAGATGTGGGAAAACAACACTCGCAAAGCAGTATTTAAAAGAAAACATCGAAAAAGGATTTAAAAAAGAGCAGACACTCTATATTAATTTTGAAGAGCCGAAATTTGAGCCATATTTAAATACCGATTTTCTTGACGAAATATACAGAGCATACAGGACATTTATAAACAGAGACGAATCCTGCATAATTGTTCTGGATGAAGTGCAGAATCTTACAGGATGGGAAAAATGGGTGCGAATCATGCTCGAAAAAAAAGAAAAAGCCAAAATAATCATAACAGGGTCTAATTCAAAACTAATTGATTCAGAACTCTCGACTGTCCTGACCGGCAGAGCATTGGTCAAGCGAGCATATCCTCTTGATTTTGCGGAATTTCTGCTTTTCAAAGGCAATGAAATGCAAAAGAGCCAGTACATGGCAAAGGCAGGGATTATTCGGAATAATATGATAGAATATATCCTATCAGGAGGATTTCCCCAGATAATTAATGAAAAGGAAAATCTAAAGGCAGAGATACTGAAGGAAATATTTTACGGGATTATCAACAAGGATATAATCAACAGATATGGTTTTAAAAATCCGCATCTTGTAAAGGTAACCGCAGAGTTGATTATCAATAATTATTCCTCTTTGCTGAGCGCAAATAGGTTAAGGAATTCCCTTGTAAATATATTTAAAGAAAATCTATCTCCCAATCATATAATAGAAATTATGAAGAGTTTTGAAGATACCTACCTGCTGCATTATGTTCCATTGTTTTCTAAAAAAGTAAAGCAAATAAAGCAATATCCTAAAAAAATATACTGTGTTGATACAGGAATAATCAATGTAGTTGCTCTAAAATATTGCCAGAATTTCGGAAAACTGGCAGAAAATATAGTGGCTGTTTATTTAATAAGAAAATACAGGAAAGAAAACATATTCTATTGGCGCAACATCCAGCAGGAAGAGGTTGATTTTATAATAAAGGAAAATTTTGATGTAAGCCAAATTATACAGGTCTGCTGGAATATGGACGAGGAAAAAACAAGAAAAAGAGAAATAAGGTCTTTGCTAAAGGCAGCAGAGGAATTTAATTTAGACAAAGGTCTGATTATAACAGAAAATACCCAAACTGAAGAGATTGTGGAAAATAAAAAAATAATCTGCATCCCTTTGTGGAAATGGCTTTTGGAAAATTAATTCAGCCGCTCTTTTGGTTTATTGGGTTGATATTATTTTATTGCAGACAGAGAGTTTTACCATTGCTATATTTATATATTTAACATATATTTCATTTACAATGGGACAAGAAAAAATTTTGAAGAATATAGAAAACATGACGATTTCAGCAAAAGAGAAGATTTCGCAATGTAAAAATATTCTCATTGTCGGGCATCTGGATGCAGATGGAATCAGCTCTACATCAATTGCAAAAAAGATGTTTGAGCACGCAGGGCACAATACAGATTATCTAATTGTAAAGCAGCTGGATTCCATTACAATAAAAAAAGCAGAAGAATACAAAAAAGACCTTACGGTTTTTGTTGATTTGGGTTCAGGACAGCTCGACAAAATCAGCAATTATATTGAAGACAATAAAATAATGGTTCTTGACCATCATCAACCGAGCAAAAAAGAGCATCCAAATATCCTGCTTCATCTAAATGCGCATTTGCTTGGGATGGATGGCTCAAGAGAAATCAGCGGCTCAGGGATGTGCTATTTGTTTTCAAGATATTATCTGGAAAAAGATGAAAAACTTCAAAAAGAACTGGAAAAGATTGCAATCATCGGGATGATGGGAGATATGCAGTTAAGGGACGGAGCCGTTGGGATGAACAAACAGATTTTGGAATGGGCAAAAGACAATAATGTTGTGGCTATAAAAAAAGACATCTGCTATTTCGGCAAGCAGACGCGACCGATTTTTAAGTTGCTTGAATATGCAACTGACCCAATAATACCTACAATTTCATTCAATCATGAGAATACAAAGGCATTTATATGCTCTTATATCAACCCGCGGGACAATGACAATTTCTGGAAGAGATGGATTGATTTAAAAAACGAAGAAGCCCAGAAAATTACAGGCGGTTTAATAAAGCTCTTTTTGGAAAACAACAACGGCAATGCGAACTTTGCGCTCAAGCAGTTGTTTTGCGATACATACCAGTTTCTGGATGAAGCGAAAGGGACAGAATTCAGGGATGTAATGGAATTTTCAACAGTATTGAATGCATGCGGAAGGCATGATAAGTGGAAGGACGGGGTTGAATTGATCATAGGGAACAGGGACAATCTTCCGACAATTACGACATTGCTTGAAAACCACAGGAGATGCCTTGCAAATTCAATTGATATCATAAAAAAGGCAAAAATAAAGAGGATGAACAATATACAGGTATTCTTTGCAGGAGATACGATAAAATCAACAATTATTGGAACAGTGGCAGGAATGGCACTGGGCGCTAGGATTCTTGACAGAAGCATTCCTGTACTTGCAGTATCCAATGATCCCGAAGATTCATCATTTTCCAAAATATCCGGGCGCGGGACAAAGAAAATGATTTTCAGGGGGTTGAGATTAAATGACGCAATGAATTTATCTGAAAAATTCGGCGGGGAAGGTGGCGGTCACGACATCGCCGCAGGATGCAGGATCCCCAATGAAAAGATGGACGAATTTTTAGAGGCAGTGGATAAAGGCATTGGAGAGCAAATGAAAAATGGATGAACTATAGCATAACACATAAATAATGCAAAAAAAAATACAAGCGATATGATAGTATTTATGTGTTTTGCTTGTATATTCGACCGCAAAGAGCGGGTGAATATATTCGAAGATACATTTATTTCAACATGTAACGCAAATTGCGTTTGAGATTATATCAAACAACAATACTAGCATTACAA
>QMVB01000062.1 GCA_003660905.1 Candidatus Nanohalarchaeota archaeon
AGGTTCAGGAACAGACACTGACGGGACAATAGCATCTTACAAATGGGCATTCGGAGATGGATACACTTCAACAATCCAGTCTCCCTCCCATAGTTACATGAACGCAGGGACATACACAGCTGCTCTTACTGTAACAGATGACAAAGGGGCGACTGGGCATGATAATATAACTATATCTGTTTCTTCTATTGCAGAAATTATTATTAATGCTGATTTTTCTAATACTAAGGACGTTCTTGATGATGGAAAAGCATGGGAGAGATTTGAGAATGATATTAAGAATTGCTCCCCAAATACAAATAGTTATAGATGCACTACCAGCGATACTCCTCAAGAAATATCAATTGATAAAGAAGCTTTTGTAAATTCCGGCTCTACTGGTTATTGCGGAAAAGCAGGGATAAAACAAGTCATAACTATTCCTTTTGATGCAAAATATTTAAAGTTTGATGCCAAAGCTTACAAAACTTATTGGGGAGGTCTTTCAGGAATAAAAATAAATGATGAGTGGATATATATATTTCAAGGTGAAGGAGGCAAGTCTAACGCATGGAATTGGCAAACTTACCAGATAGATATTTCAAAATATGCAGGACAAACAGTTGATTTAAAAATAATTATTGAAGACTTGAGCGGAAGTTGGTGCAATATGGGTGATCATGATGTTTGGATAAGAGCAGATAACTTTGAAATTATTCTGGAATCCACCAAAGATACCACCCCGCCTAATACAATCTTGAATGCTTATTATCCCAACCCTACCGAGGACAATACGCCTACTTATACAGGAATAGCAACAGACGCCCAATCTAATGTAGTTGATATCGAATACAGAATAAATAGCGGTTCCTGGATAAATGTTGATTCCTTTACTCCGGCTAAAACAGTTAAATTCAGCTTCACTTCTTCTGCTTTATCCGATGGAAAATACACCTTTCAAACCCGGGCTAAAGATGCTGCGGGCAATTGGCAAACTTCTTATAGTATGGATATTTTGACTATCTCGAGCAACAAAATAAATGAAAAAGAATCAGGCAAATATACAGGCAGGCAGGCATTTTTAATATCTGACGAGAACTGGAAAGATGTTTTGACTCTGGTGCCTGTTGCAGTCTGGACAGATAATAGCAGCAATGTGCATAAACATCCTTTGCTGGTATATCACAGAGAGGGAAATGCTTTTGATGCAGATTCAATAATATTTTTCTTCCAGCAATACAATCCAGATTCCCTGAAACTAATCGGTGCCACTCCAACAGAGTTAGACAACCTTCTTATTGCTTCACCTGCACTGGGAGCAGGGCTATCTGCCAGCCAGATTAAAAGAATTTCTACCGACAGCTATCTTTCTTACTGGAAAACATACAAGGATGTTGTTTATATGGAAAACAATTACAGTATGGCTTTGATGGCTTCTGCTTATGCATCGCTTATAAATGCTCCATTGATTATCAAAGGATATAATGACAATATAAATTTATCTGCGGTCAATGTCATTTGCATTGGAAGTCCTTATTCTTCGTGCAATGAAAAATACAATCTAGAGCAATTGCAGAAAAAATATCTTTTAGATGCCGGAACAAATAAGGTGATTCTTCTCAATCCAAATGATTTGAGCATAAAAGAAGATATAGCCATGTATCCGGAAAAATCAGGCAATAAAGTCAATGAAGTGTACAGTAAAAATTCTATGGCGGCGCCTATATTGGCAGCAGCAAGGCATGAGATTATAATAAGCGCAAGTTCAACAAACTATACCGATATAAATACTTTTCTCAAGGACAAAATCAGCAATATAGGAATAAATGCAAAATATCTTACTATAATTGCGGCGCCAAATGCCATACCTTTGAGGAAGCAAGAAGCAGATTGTAGAGGTTATTCAAATTTTAGATCTCTTGACCATGGTGTATATGCAGATATAAATGAAGACTATATGCCTGACTTATATGCAGGAAGAATACAAGGCATGACTCTTTCTGATGTCAGCGGATACCTTGCAAGAGATTTGTTTTACAGTGATCTGCAAACAACAGATAATATGATATTTATGGCAAGTTCATTTTCGAGCATGATATCGCAGGCAAAAAGATGGTCAGCTAAATTCAACCAGAGCGGATATAATGCAACACACCATACTGAATCAAGTTCTTGCTATCAATTCAGCGCCGACGAATGGAAAAACAACCAGTTGATTAGCTATCAGGATCACGGTTCAAGTGGATGGGCAGGCATATCCTCCAGAAACATCCCCTACCTGAACAACTCTCTTGTCTTCAATGATGCCTGTTCTACCTGCTCTAGTTATAATGCGTACAGTTTTTGCAATAGTGTAATAAGAAAAGGAGGACTTATGCATGTCGGTGCTGTCGGCATTGCATGGACAGGCAATAAAATATATTATAAAACCATGAACACCATTTATTATTATAATAAAACGATAGGCGAAGCATTTAAGGACGGGTGTGCAAAAGGATCTTATACTAGTAGTTATCGACGGATGACAACTCTATTAGGCGATCCTGCTCTTCACATAACTCCGCATCATCTATTGAGTTCAAAACTTACTTAAAATAAATGATAATATGGTATTAGATAAAAATTTCAAAAAAATTGCATTGTTTTTGACAGTGCTTTGCCTGCTATGCGCAGGTCCGGTGTATGCATTAAATATAGATGCATCTATAGATGTAAAAAAACAGTTCACGAAAGGTGAAATGATAGAATTTTATTACAACATAAGTTCTGATAAGCCTGTAAATCTTCAGATAATACCGCATATAACCTGTCCGGATGCGCCGCAGATGATGCTCGAACTTATTCCTGTAGAGCTTAATGCAGGGAACAACTACTTTTATTCCGGGACATATTCTTACATAGAAGTTAAGGACATATCTCCCCAAAAATGCATTGCCTCTATTACATCAGAAGATATATCCATTGATGAAAAAAAAGAATTTGAAGTGGTTATTGAACCAAAATTTGAAATAAAGGCACATATATCAAAAGATGCAGACCGTGCTGTCAAATCAAAGATTTTTACTCAGAATGAAAATATATATATAAGTTATGAATCAGATGCCGGCAGTCTGCCGAAGGCGACGGCAATTCTTACATATCCAGACAAAAAGACAGAGGAGATAACCTTGCCGGTTTCAATAAATCCTGTACAGATAGGAACATATTCTCTGCAGATTACAGCAACTCTCTCGGGATACCAGGATGCAGTTGCATACACTGAGTTTGCGGTCATCAAAGAAGAATCTGAAATAGAAACAGAGACTGTAATCTGCAACAACAACCTTATATGCGAGGCAGGAGAAACATACAGCAATTGCCCCAATGACTGCAAAGAGCAAAAAAGAAGTGTTGAAGAAGCAGCAGATTATATTAATAAAGATAATATTGCGCTAAAAGATGAAGAAACAGGAACAGGCATCGGATTGTATCTGTTAATAATTTTGGTTGCTGTGGCAGTTATGTTTACAATGGCAAAGAAGAAGTAAATGGATTAAAATCCTATTTATAGTCCGAATCTTAATAATGCAAAAATAATCCACAAGATTCTTTTACCCCGTTAGATAAATGCCCTTAATATGATATCTAACGGAGTGGAATTATCACAAGATTAAAATAAAAAAAGCTCGTGGAAATCTCTGCCACTTTAGATAATATGTAACCTAAGTTTGACACATAACTAAATTATTATTTTTTCACAATATTTTAAATATAGAATTTGACAGTTGGGGGTATTTTCAACAAAAATCAATCAAAATATGTTTTTTTATCGAATTTTAGCTTCCAAAAAGAGGATTTGTGACCAATAACGAGTAATTATTGCATAAATTCTATTGAAAAAGTCTGTTTTTTGCAAACTGTCAAATAGGTTTTCCTGCCTTGTTTGGTATCAAACTATCAAAGTTGGGATATAAACCATACCAACAAGTGCGGAATTATCAGTCAATGAAGACCGATGATATAGCCGGCAGTTGTTGCAAGGCATGCGACAACAACGCTAATTGCAAATTGCTTTAATTTTGCGTTCATAGTTTATATAAACCAGAGAAATATAAAAAGTTCAGGAAAACAAACAATCATGCTCCGCTATGCTTATTCTTTAAGATATACTTATATGCAGAAAGTGCCGCAATTGCGCCCTGCCCGCAGGCAGTAACCAGCTGCCTTAATGGTGTATCTGTAACATCTCCTGCTGCATACAGCCCTTCTATATTTGTATTGCAGTATTTATCCACTTTTATTTCCTTTTTTTCCGTTAGCTTGAGGTCAAGATCATCCAGAAAATAGATTGAAGGAACAGCGCCTATTTCAATAAAGACACCTTCGACATCAAGTTTTTTGCTTCCATTGTATTCCCTATCCAGTTCAATTGATTCAAGCAGGTTCGTTCCGTTGAATTTTATTGCATTTGTGTTGTATATCACTTCTATTTTTTTGTTTTTTAGCACATGGTCAATATTTATCGGCTCCCCGCCCAGTTTTGGTCCCCGGTATATCTGATAGACCTGCTTTGCGTGCTCTGAAAGCAAAAGTGCTGCCTGGCATGCAGAATCAGCCCCGCCGATTATAGCCACATTCTTGTTGGCAAATATGGGAGCATCGCATGTTGCGCAATAAGAGACACCTTTGCCGCTGAATTTTTTCTCCCCCTCTATGCTCAATTTTCTTTTTTTTGTTCCGCAGGCAACAATGACCGCATTAGCATATATCTGTTTTTTGTCATCCATTGTTATGCAGAAGCGGTCTTTGCACTTTTTTACTGAAACAATTTCTTTTGACAATATAGGTATATTAAGCAAATCAACACTTTCCCTGAATTTTTTCATCAGTTCCATCCCGTTTATTGAAACAAAGCCAGGATAGTTTTCAATATCATGCGCTTCAACAATGACTCCGCCAAAAAAAGAGCCGATTATAATCGTATTTAGCTTATATCGTCCTGCATACAGTCCGCTCGTAAGTCCTGAGCACCCGGAACCAATGATTGCCAAATCATAATTTTTTTCTATTTTTCTCTCCATACCTATAATATAACCAAAGATTAATAAATATTTAATTTTTAATTAAATATGAATACAAAAAAAGGAGTAATTGTTTTGAGTTTGCTGCTCCTTGTATTTTTAATTAATGGATGCGCAAAACAAACCCATCACCCAATAACAGGGGTTGTTATAGATGATGTCCAGATTCATCCAGAAAAGTCATATGGTGGCGAGGATGTTGGAATTTCTGTTCTTGTAAAAAATATCGGCGCTATTTCTGCAGATGACATTGAAGTGAGCTTAAAGGAAGATGGTTTTAGCTCGGCAGGAAATGTGTATATAGATTATCTTGAAGGCATAGCAAAAGGCAGGATAAGCGCCAACCAGGACATTGCCGAATGGAGCGTCACTGCGAATGAAAACGAGAATCCCTTTGATATAAAATACAGACCTTCTGTAAAAGCATGCTATCATTATCAGACAAAAGCAATAATAAAGATAAAATCAATGCCTCTTGAGGAATACAGAATACTTCAGCAAAG
>QMVB01000063.1 GCA_003660905.1 Candidatus Nanohalarchaeota archaeon
AAGAGGATTTGTGGTCAATAACGAGTAATCATTGCATAAATTCTATTGAAAAAGTCTGTTTTTTGCAAACTGTCAAATAGGTTTTCCTGCCTTGTTTGGTATCAAACTGTCAAAGTTGGGTTAGACCTATTTTGAGAAAAAGGTTCTAAAAAATATTGAATTTTTGCCAATTTTTGAAAAAAGCCATTATAAATAGGCTTCTCTTGTCGAATAACTCCATTGTGCAGAGAAATATTTGCTAAACAAATACAAATTTTTTATCCGTAGAATTATTTGTGTAAGAGAGTTAAATAAGCATTCTCCTTTCATTTAATCAACAACCATTATGCTATAAAATAAGAAAGGATTATTTAGAATATTACAATGCTTTACAAAAAACGAAAACCATACTTATTAAAATATTTCGGTTTTATAAATTTTATGAGTGATAAAGTAACCCGAGCAGATGAACTTGCAAGGGACCATAAGGAAATATCTATTGCAGAATTTTTTGAAAAGAACAAGCACTTGCTTGGCTATGAAAATCTACAGAAATCGCTTTTGACCTGTGTTAGAGAAGCAGTTGACAATGCTCTTGATGCATGTGAAGAGATGAATGTTCTCCCGGATATTTATGTTGAAATCAAGAAAATTAGAGACAACCGTTTCAAATTGATAGTAGAAGACAATGGTCCGGGAATTGTAAAAGAGCATATCGCAAATATTTTTGGAAAACTTCTTTATGGCTCGAAATTTCACAAGCTTCAGCAATCCCGCGGACAGCAGGGAATTGGAATTTCTGCAAGCGTTTTATATTCTCAGCTTACAACAGGAAAAGATACGAAAATCTATTCCAAAATAGGCGATGGAAAAGTCCATGTCTATGAGCTTCATATTGACACAAAAACAAACCTTCCTGTAATTTCAAAGGAAAACACAATATACGGCAACGGCAGAGGAACAAGAATAGAAATGGAAATTAAGGGCAAATACATGAAAGGAAAGCGTTCTGTCTTTGATTATCTCCAGCAGACTGCGGTAATGAATCCTGCGACTAAATTGGTGTTTTTGGATCCGGACGGGAAGAAGCATCTATTTGATAGAGTAGTTACAAAACTTGCAAAGAGACCAAAAGAGATAAAGCCGCACATAAGCGGGATTGAATTAGGAACTCTAAAGAAAATGCTTAAAATAACAAAGGCAAGAAATATCGTGTCTTTTATTACAACAGAATTTTCAAGGATCGGGAAGCAGACCGCAGACCAGATAGTAAAAGGTGCAGAAGTTGACTATAAACTGAGTCCCAAAAATTTGACATTTAGTGAGATGGAGGCATTGATCGAATCCATTGAAAGAACAAAAGTAAGCAATCCTCCTACAGACTGCCTTTCTCCTGTTGGTGAAATAGCAATTGAGAAGGGAATAAAAAAAGAGCTTCATCCTGAATTTATCGCAACCATTACAAGAAAGCCCGCAGTTTATCGCGGAAATCCTTTCCAGATAGAAGTCGGGATTGGATATGGCGGAGACCTTGACAAGGAAGGGCAGGCAACACTCATGCGTTTTGCAAACAGGGTTCCTCTTTTATATGAACAGTCTGCCTGCGCCCTTACAAAATCACTTATGCAGACAGAATGGAAGCGATACGGGCTGAGCCAGACCGGCTCAAGCATCCCGACAGGACCTGTCATCTTTACTATTCACATGATTTCTGTTTGGGTGCCCTATACATCAGAAGGAAAAGAAGCAGTTGCATCCTATCCTGACATCATAAAGGAAGTAAAGCTTGGTCTTCAGGATGCAGGAAGAAAAATGCAGGTTTACCTGTCCAGGAAAAAAAGAGCATCTGATATTGAAGAGAAAAAAGAGACATTCAGGAAATACATCCCTGAAATCGCAAGCGCATTAAATAAGATAACCGGGAAAGATGCCAAAGAAATAAGAGATAAACTCAACAAGGACCTCGAGGGGCGAGTTGAATCCCTTGAAGTCAAGACAGAGCAGTATGATGATTTAGAGCTCAATAAAAAGAAGACAGAAAAAGATGAAATTGAAGAAGCGACCGAAGAGCTAAATGAAGAAATGACGGAGAAAGAAGAATAATATGGATACTTCATATACTAAAAATATTAAAGAAGAGGCTTTGAAATTGATAAAGCAGATTGACAACAGCGAAAATCCAAATCTTCAGATATTGAGAAGAAGCCTGAATAATGTATTTTTTGATAATGATAAAAAAATCATCAAGCTTGGAGATAAAAAAGAGACGAGAAACTACTTTAATATCAACCAAGCAAAAAAATTCATGCAGACCCTTAAGATTTTAGCGCAGATTAATGAAAATCTTGAAAAAAAGACGCCAAATATCAGTACCAGGCAATTGTTTTACATGACACGAGGTATTATAGAAAACTCTAATGAAGAATGCTTTGAAGACCAGAGCGAGTCTGACCCGATAATTGAGGATGTTGAAGTGATACTCGACACATTAAGAGAAGAATTAGGATTGATTGCAACCCCAGATGGGTATTTTGTTGGAGATATAAAAGTAAAGGATTTGGTGAGCGGAGATTTGCTGGACTACACAAAAATGGGTTCTGGCGGAGGGGCAATTCCTGCAATAGTTGAAAAGGATGTCTATGATATT
Organism: Candidatus Nanohalarchaeota archaeon; assembly: GCA_003660905.1. Taxonomy (GTDB): domain Archaea; phylum EX4484-52; class EX4484-52; order EX4484-52; family EX4484-52; genus EX4484-52. Next base: position 2,627 of record QMVB01000063.1, read on the forward strand.
ATCGAGTGCAAGGCAAAGTTTGTTGTAGTGCTTGAGAAATTTGCAGTATGGAATATTTTGAACCAGACAAAATTCTGGAAAAAGCACAACTGCATTATTTTGACTGGGAAAGGACAGGCAGGGCGTTCTGCAAGGCGTCTGCTTACGAGATTAAGTAATGAGATGAAACTGCCTGTTTATGTGCTCACTGACCTTGATCCATGGGGATATTATATTTATTCGGTTTACAAGCAGGGCTCAATATCCCTTGCATACTTTAGTGAAAAATCATCTGTGCCAACAGCAAAATACATAGGGATGACGACAAAGGACATTATAAAATACAAGATTCCTAAAAGTTCATGGATGAAGTTGAAGGATATTGATTACAAAAGGATTAAGGAAATAAAAAAGTATGACTGGTTTCAGACAAAGGAATGGCAGAGGGAATTGACTCGTTTGGAAGAGTTCAAGTACAAAGTGGAATCGGATGCTTTTGTTACTAAGTCAGTTGATTTTGTTGTGAATGAATATTTGCCGGACAAGATTAGAAGGCAGGATTTCTTGCCTTGAGCATTCTTTATGGTAATATTGTGCAACATCACCAACTTGTAAAGCTATGCCAATAAGCGGCATGCCTATCCAACAATTACAAAAGCAAGGCATATATATAAATCCACATAAAATTCATTATAACACTCCTGCCAATATTATTATGGAAGGAGGCTTCTTTGCAATAAAATTCATTACAATTACGCTGTCTGAGAGCACATAATTAATTTCTTTGAATTTATTAGTAAGCAATTATGCACGACATCCATTTATGCTTTTCATCAATTTAAAATATTAACCCCCACATAACCTTATGAAAATCGGCGTAGTTGGAAAGCCAAATGTCGGCAAGAGCACGTTCTTCAAAGCATCAACGCTCAAAGAAGTGGATATTCAGAATTTTCCATTTACCACAATTGAAACCAATGTAGGGGCAGGATATGCCCGAATAAAATGCGTCTGCAGAGAAGTAGGAAAACAATGCAACCCGCGAACAGGCTTTTGCACAGATGGAAATAGATACATTCCGATAGAATTGGTAGATGTCGCCGGTTTAGTCCCGGGAGCGCATGAAGGCAAAGGAATGGGAAACCAATTTCTAAATGACCTTATTTTCTGCGATGCCCTGATACACATTGTGGATGTTTCAGGAAGCGCAAATGAAAAAGGAGAGGTCGTTGAGGTCGGTTCATACAACCCGGTAAATGACATAAAATTTCTGGAAGAAGAAATTGATTTATGGCTGATAGGTATTGTAAAAAAGAACTGGAGAAAATTTGTAAGGACAAGCCACATGCAAAAAGAAAAAGGAGTTGAGGCATTGACAAAGCAGTTGTCAAATATCAACCTGAAAGAAAAAGATACAATAGATATATATGAACGGCTGGGTTTCGGAGATAATCTTGTAACCTGGACAGATGATCAGATAAGCCAATTTGTAATAGAAGCAAGAAAAAAGACCAAGCCGATAATCATAGGCGCAAATAAGATAGATAAACTTCTTGACAAATACGGCGTTGAGAAAACAAAGGAAAAATTAAAAGAACTACAGTCTGCAACAGAGAGCAAAGTAATCCCTATTTTTGCAGAAGGAGAGCTTGCTTTAAGGAACGCCCAGAAAGCAGGGATTGTTGACTATCTCTACGGCAACTCTGACTTTGAGATAAAAGAAGACAAAATTAATTTACTGACTCCTGAACAAAAACAGGCGCTGAACAAAATAAAAAGCATCATGAAAATCTTTGATTCAACAGGAGTCTTAAGTATTTTGAATTATGCTGTATTCGATAAGCTTGACTATATCTGTGTCTATCCTGCAGGGACAAAAACACTTTGCGACAAGAAGGGCAATGTCCTGCCCGATGTGTTTTTGATGAAAAAAGGCTCTACTGCCCTGGATTTTGCATATAAAATCCACACAGATTTCGGGGAGAGATTCATCCGCGCAGTCAATGTGAAAACAAAGCAGATAATCGGGAAGGATTATGTTTTGAAGGACAAGGACATGATTGAGATTATTGCGGATAAGTAATTATCTTCTGCTTCTTAATTTAGCCAGCAGTCTTAATATTTCAAGGTACAGCCATATCAAAGTAACCATTAGACCAAAAGCCCCGTACCATTCCATGTATTTTGGCGCTCCGGATTTTGCCCCGTTTTCAATAAAGTCAAAATCAAGAACCAAATTCATTGAAGCAATGACAACCACAAACAAGCTAAATCCAATACCTATAAGACTGCTTTCATGAATAAGTGGGATGGTCATGCCAAAAAAACCCATTACAAAATTCAGGAGATATATTACTGCAATAGCGCCTGTAGCGGCAACAACGCCGAGCTTAAAGTTTTCAGTTACCTTGATTAATTTTGATTTGTAAGCCATAAGCAAGCAAAAAAGAGTGCCAAAAGTTAAAAATACTGCCTGAACCACAATTCCCGGATATGATTGCTCCACTAAAGCAGATATTGCACCAAGGAACAATCCTTCAAAGACTACATAAACAGGCGCAGTATATCCAGACCATTGTTTTTTAAAAATCGTTATTATGGCAGTGATAAATCCACCAATTGCTCCTCCAATCATGAGCATCATGTACAAATCCGGCTTGCCCAAGCTCCATAAAGCACTGAGCACAGTAATAAAGAGGAGAAAATAAGTTTTATTCACCGTTCCGTCTATTGTCATTGCATATTTTGGATTTACAGAGCCCTCTCTCCTGAATACTTCATCATTTTTCAAAGCAGGATTTCCTGAACGCATTACCATAATGAAATAATAGATAAAAGCTTATATAATTTTGCTGTTATTTAATGATTACATTGGAGAATTTTGGAATAACGTGCAATACAATGTTTCCCTGCGACAGGCACTACTTCCTGA
>QMVB01000064.1 GCA_003660905.1 Candidatus Nanohalarchaeota archaeon
CTCTAAAATGGCTGAATTTTAAAGAATTAGAAGGGTACCTAACTGTCAAATTCTTTATCTAAAATATTGTGAAAAAATAAAAATTTAGTAAATGTCAAACTTAGGTTATAAGTTTTATATCAGTATAAGATTTTAATTTTATGGTTTTCTAATCATTCTTTCAATCAGGTGGTGCTTGTCATTGGCATCTATTTTTCATTATATGAATTTTTCAATGGAAATAGGTGCGCTGCTGGCAGAATTTACCCTGTCGATGTCCCCGTATCGCTATGAAATCAGTTCTAAAATGAGACCGCTGCGTGATTTCTTTATTGTCCTGTTTTTCATATTGCTTGGCTCTCAAATGGTCTTTACAGACATAATCCTCTATATTGCGCCGATAATAATACTTTCAGCATTTATATTTATTGGAAACCCAATGATAGTAATGATCCTGATGGACCTGATGGGATATACAAAGAGAAATAGTTTTTTTAGCTGGATTGACTGTTGTGCAGATAAGTGAATTTTCCCTGATTCTTATTGCTTTGGGTGTAAAATTAGGGCATCTGACAAATGATATTTTGTCTTTTGTAACCTGCATCGGTCTGATAACTATTGCCGGCTCTACTTATATGATGCTTTATGCAAATAAGATATGCCCTTATTTATCAAAGTACCTGTCGATATTTGAAAGAAAGGGGCAAAAGTAGATGAACATAAATATCATGATTATGAAAGTTATGATATTATTATTTTTGGATATAATCGCGTCGGGTATGACCTGCTAAAATTTATTAAAAAAATGAAAAAAAGGTTTTTGGTTGTGGACTATGACCCGGAAACTATTGTTGGTTTGGCAAAAGAAGAAGTTCATTGCAGATATAGAGATGCCAGCGACTCTGAATTATTGAATGAATTAAATTTTTCAAAATGCAGGATGGTGATATCGACAATACCCGACTTTGATACAAATCTCCTTTTACTCAGCAAAATAGGAGGGTTCAATAAAAAAGCGATTATGATTGTTGTTTCCAATGATATTGATGAAGCGATAGAATTGTATGATAAAGGTGCTACTTATGTAATCATGCCTCATTTTTTGAGAGGACAGCATACGTCCACACTGATTGAAAAAAATGGGCTGGACTTTGATATGTTCCTGGAAGAAAAAATTGCTCATATCGAGGATTTAAAGAAAAGAAAAAAGAGAGGGCATGAACATATTGAAGATGAGAAGCGTTAAAATGGATATGTGCTGGTTCTAAAGTAGGTATCTCATTCTAATCCATTTAAAAAAAAGAAAATCTCTATTTGCCCTTATTATCCAGTGCCTTATTCACCAGCGAATCCGCTATAACAATCATATTATGCTCTCTTTTAACATGCGTATAACTTACTGTTTTAAATTCCCCTTCAAGTTCTTTTACTTTCTCAAACAATACGCGCAGCCCGGGATTTTTCACGCGATATTCTCCCAGAAGCTGTTTTACCATCAACTGGCTGTCAGAATAACAATTAATCTCTTTTCCATTGTATACTTTTGCCATTTTTAATGCACTTATCAATGCAGTATATTCTGCCTGGTTGTTTGTGCCTTTCCCAATATACTGACCTTTTTCATAGAGAATTTTATTTTCCTGAGTGCATACAATAAACCCGATTGCAGATTCTCCTTCAGCGCCGTTGTTTCTTGAGCCTCCATCAGTGTAAATGTTTAGAATCATATTAGGCTTCCCTTTGCAATCAAACTCCATTTTCCCTTTATCTGCTTTGAGATTGCAATGTTTTGATTGTCAAGAATGCATACAGGCAATTTCAGGGAAAAATTGAAAATATTTTTTTTGTTGTCTGCATTTGTGCAAATTCCAACTGTTCTCGCAGTTCCTATATTCATCATGGCAACATCCCCTTTTTTTATGTATGTTTCTATTTGCTTTTCCCGTTTCAGGTAAGTTACATTAATTTGGATTGTCTCGCTTGCAGGAGGGATTTTGCCGGCAAAGCCCACTACATTTCCGACAAGGGAATCTGATCTGGACAGTGATGGGTCGAGAGTTGTTTCCAGCGCAATCAGCCCCCCGCACTGGGCTTTTGGAAGAGAATAATCGCTCTGGATAATTTTATTGATTTTTGTCTCAAGAGGGACGTATTTTTTGTTTATGTCTACACCAGGGCTTATCTGGATGATATCCCCTACTTTCAGCTCACCGGAAATTATGCTTCCTCCAAGTACAGCGCCTTTAAGGTCGCTTATTTTTGTTCCGGGCTTGTTTACATCAAAGGAGCGGGCAACAAGAAAAACAGGATCTTTGCCTTTTTCTGTCTTCTTTTGTATATCTTTTAGGAAAGTTTCATAGATTTTTTCAAGCAGTGCATCTATATTTAGCTTGTACTGCGCAGATACAGGAATAATAGGAACATTTTTGTAGATGCTTCCCGACAAAAATGCCTTGATTTGATGGTAATTTTTCAATGCTTCTTCAGGGCTCACCAGATCAATTTTGTTCTGGACAACAAGAATGTTTTTTATGCCGGATAGTTCCAGTGCATTTAAATGCTCTTTTGTCTGCGGCTGGGGGCATTTTTCATTCGCAGCTATAACCAGTATGGCAAAGTCCATCAGGGATGCCCCACAAAGTACAGTTGCCATTAGGGTTTCATGCCCAGGGGCATCAATAAAAGAGACAGTATTTATAAGCTCTGTCTGTGAAAAGCAGTTTATGCAGACGGGAGTCGTTCCCCAGCAAGCAGGAGGTTTGCATTTTTTGCATTTTCTTATCTGCATATCTGCATACCCGAGCCGTATTGAAATTCCCCGTTTTAATTCTTCGCTGTGTTCATCTGTGAATTTTCCTGTGAGAATGCTGGTAAGAGTCGTCTTTCCGTGGTCAACATGACCAACAACGCCAATATTACAGCATGGGAGTTCATTTAAATCAAAATTTTTACTCATAGACAGTTATTTGAAAAAGCATTAAATAGTTATTTGTTAAATATAAATATGCAGGAAATTGTCTTTGATGTTTCTTCAATAGATTGCAATCCATTTGTTGATGAATTTGGAGAAGAGAAAGTAAAGGAATACAACAACAAATATCCTGATTCTAAAGAACTCAATGTTAAGAGTGCTCTGAAACAGAAAGTACTGGAATATTCTGCCAAGAAAAATTCTATTACTGTTAATATCACTACTACCACCACGACGACTAATTTGCTAATTACTGAAGAAAAACCACATAGGTCAGCAGCTAATTCTATTTCTGACGAAGCACTGGTATCCTTACGGTCGACAGTTGCCGTTCCTGACTCGTCAAAGCCCCGGCAAGCACAGACAATGCCGGCACAAATTAAGACTGAAGTTGTTAAGAAAAAGTTAGTTTCTCTACCAGCGGCGCCAAAATCACTTGTTGAAAAACCAGTTGCAGAAGAGTCCGAGTTTGAAAGAAAGCAGATTATAGACATGAATGACATACTTCGCGGATTGAAGGAAAATGAGGGAGAGCTTGAAAAACAACTTCCTTCTTTAAAAAAACTCTATACAAGCAAGATTATTGAAAGAGAGGAATATGATTTCCTTGTGCAGAATGTTGTTGCCAAGATAAAGGAGCTGGACAAAAAGATAGACTATGAGAGAGAGGTACAGAAGATAAAAAAGTGCAAAGAAAATATAGAAGACAGCATCGCGCAGGAATTGCTTAAGGGAGAACTAAAAGATAAAACACAACATACGTTAAATTCATTGAAGCATCTATATAATGACGGGATTATATGCAGGAAGATGTATGTTGACGGCAGAAACCAGGTAATGATAAGGGAGAGAAAAGTGAATGAGCTGATAAAGAAGATTGAAGGCATTTTAGACAATTATGTTGAGGAAAGCAAAAAAAGGACAAAAGAAGCTGTTGATACAAATAGGATGAGAGGGAATAGAACACCAGGAAAGGGAAAAATACAATATGGATGATATTAAAAAAGAGTTTGAAGAGGTAAAGAAGAGCACAGAATCTGTTGCAGTGCCTGAAGCCACAGAGCCCCCGGAAGTCAAAAAGGAGGAAAAAGTCGACAGGGAAAAAAAGACAGAACAAAAGGAAAAAACCAACTACAGGAAGGAATTTCCTGAGGCAAAATTAACTCTTCTGTGGATAATTGGCTCTCTTTTCATATTTATAGGCAGTTGGTTTGCAGGGCATCTGAGGGAAAATATTGGTCTGAGTGGCTTTGCTTATGCGGCAATTATTGTAGTATCCTTTTTGTTTATTCTTCTTGGCGGTTTCATGTGGATTACTATTGCAGTAATTATATGCCATGAAGAACTGGAGTAGCCTAATCTTTGCTTTTATAGACTGCCCAGAATATTGCAAAAAACAGGAGAAGGGCAAAAATCCAGTTGTCTGCCTCGTATTTTGCTAAAATGCTTTCATTTAGCATAAGAACAACAACCCCGAGCATTACAAGTATAGGCAGGTAATCAATATTAGGGGCGATTTTTTGCAGGATTAAATAGACATACGCCAATGCCATCAGCAGGATTACCCACTTGAAATTATCCAGTAGAAACCTTACTGCTTCTTCATTGTTCGTTGCCAGAAATCCGAAGATGAGGGAAATCACAATATTTGTTTTTGGAGTAAAAGGCAGTTTTCCTTCTGATTTTTTCGTAACAAATTCAATTACGGCAAAGAACATTGTTGTAAAAAATAGCAGGGGAAGGACAATATTGAAAAATTCAGTATTTTCAAACAACTGCCTAAATGCGTAAAAATCCAGTTCCATTTAATTAAATGAAGAGGATATTTAAATAATTTACTTTCGAAAGGCAATATACATATATTTTGCTGTACTATTAATCTATGAAACCAAAAATATTAATCTAAAAGAAATTCCCGCAGCTCTGCTGTGATTGGGTCAAAATTATTTAATTCTATTAAGAATTGTGCAAATAATCAAGAGCATAACCGCAAAAAAATTGTTCAAAAAGTTCCCGGAAATTAAAAAGGAATTATAGGGCGGTGAATTCTGGGACGATTTAGGATGTATAGGAATCGTATGGGAAGGAGTAAATGTAGAGATAATAAGAAAATACATAAAAAAGAAGGTTGTGGTGATGATCAACTAAAACTGTTGGATTTCTGATGTGTGAAGCCCTACTGCTCTGCAGTGGAGCAATTCACTTCGTCTATGTTGCTTTTCTAAGTCAGAAATCCTGTCATGAGATGGATTTAGATCGCCTGCAAGATATACAAAATCAATCGGTCTTCGCATGCTTTGGCTATTTTTCTTGAAGAGCGGAGTCCTATGCAATATCCGTAAAATAATAAGTTTATTATCATTTTAGGAGCATAATCGTGTTGACAGTTATCGCAGTATTTGTCTTTTATTTTGGTTATGTCTAATTTGTTTACAACCCAACTTTGACAGTTTGACGCCAAAAAAGACAGGAAAGCCTATTTGACAGTTTGCAAAAAACAGGATTTTTCAATAGAATTTATGTGATAATTGCTTGTTTTTAACTACAACTCC
>QMVB01000065.1 GCA_003660905.1 Candidatus Nanohalarchaeota archaeon
AAACAAGGATTGAAACATGTAACGCTATCGTGTATTGGCGGAGATTGTGATTGTCATGATACTTAATCCATTAAAACAAGGATTGAAACATGTATGTTACTTGCAACCCTGCTGAAACAGGCTCTGTCATGATACTTAATCCATTAAAACAAGGATTGAAACTTTATGTCAATGTAACAAAAACGAAAAAGTTCTAGAGTCATGATACTTAATCCATTAAAACAAGGATTGAAACTGTGTTTGCCATACTTAATGCTGTGGTTTTTTGCTGTCATGATACTTAATCCATTAAAACAAGGATTGAAACGGAATTCATGAGGCAAAGAATAAGAGAATGCTTACAGTCATGATACTTAATCCATTAAAACAAGGATTGAAACATCTTTGATTTCCCCCAACAACGCTACATAAAAAAATTCTCTTACTCCAAATGTTATAATTATTATGCTGACGGCAAAACATCTCTCTTCTTCCGATGAAAACTTATCACGAACCAATGCACCTCATTTCTTGCCGCAATCAACAGACGCATGGCAGGAGAATTCCTGTCGAATTTCAGGGGCTTCGCTTTTGAAGAAACATAAATTTCCTCCTCTCTTTTTGCCAGACCAATAATTGGAACATCCAAATCCAATTTTTTCAATGATTTAAGCGCACTGTTCAACTGCGCCTTTCCGCCGTCAATTACAATCAAATTAGGCAATGCTTCTTTCTTTTCCAGCGCGCTCCTGTACCGTCTGTAAACAATCTCTTCCATCATTGCGCAGTCATTCTGGCTTTTAACTGAGTAAATATTAAATTTTCTGTAATCTTTCTTTGACTTTACTCCATTGACAAAGCACACACTTGCCCCTACATTAAAATTGCCTTGTATTGTCGAGACATCAAATGCATGAATGATTTTTGGGAGTTTGGGAAGAGAAAGCATTTGCTTCAGCTCTTTCAATGTATTTTCGTTTCTTTGCCTTCTTTGGCAAATGATTTCTGAATTCAGTTCAGCGTTTTTTAAAGCAAGTTTCATCAATTGCTTTTGAATGCTTGTTTTTGGATTCTTTATTCTTACATTCTTTTTGAAAACTCTTTTTAGCCCCTCTTCAATGGATATGCTCTGTTCTTTGTCAATTTTTGCATTCAGAAAAATAATATCCGGCATAATCTTGTCCCCTGAAAAGTAAAACTGCTTTATAAATTCATATTCAAAATTATTGCCGCTGTCTTTCAGCTCAAAGGAAATATCTTTTTTACCTATCAGCACCCCTCCCCTGACAAATAGAACTTCTGCCTCTATATTTTTGCCGTCTGATAAAAAAGCAATGTAGTCTGCATGTTTTTTTGATTCAATATCAATCACGCACTGGTTCTGGAAAAATGCATCTATGCTTTCGATTTTGTTTTTCAGCTCCCTTGCCTTTTCGTAATTTAACTGGGAAGAGTACTCTTTCATCTGTTTTTCAAGCTGCTCTTTCAATTTGATAGTATCTCCTCCCAAAAACAGCATTGCATTATCCACTGCATTTTTGTATTCCCTATCAAATCCTTTTTCCCCCTTTTTTATGCAGGGAGCAAGGCACCTTCCGATATCTGCGTAAATGCATGCATGCTTTCTCTTATCCATATTGTAATTGCACTGCCTTATCCTAAAAGCATTTGACAAAAATCTTGAAAAATTGCCTATTGATGAAGAGTAAGGTCCAAAATACGCATTTTTTGGATTTACTTTTTTTGCCGCAATCCTTCGCTCTATTGTAATCCTCGGATACTTTTCGCTCAATGTCAGGCAAAAATAAGGATAATCCTTATCATCCTTTAAATTAATATTATATTTTGGCTGATGTTTTTTTATAAGCTGGTTTTCCAGCAAAAGTGCTTCTCCCTCAGTTTTGGTTGCAATAAAATCAATGCTGTGCGCCTTTTTCATCAAGTGCTGAGTCTTGATTGTAGTGTTAGACAAAAAATACTGCTGGATCCTTTTTTTGATGTTTTTTGCCTTTCCGATGTAGATTATGTTTTTTTGCGAATCTTTCATCAGATAAACACCTGGTAAGGAAGGCGTGTTTTTTGGCGGAGATTCCATAGAAATATGTTTTTTCAAATATTAAAAAGATAAATTGTCAAATATGGCTTCAGCTATTGTTTCATTCCATTACACTACAATTTTCTGCGCATCTATAAATACAACAATCGAATCATAAATATATAAAAATAACTCTCTTGTTATTATGTGCCTGTATTGATAAATTTCAAGATTTGCGACAACGCAAAAGAATGCAATGGTATAGATATATGCCCTACAGAGGCACTTTTTTGGGGCGAGAAAAACAATACAATAATAATTGAGAATTCTAAATGCATCAGTTGCGGAAAGTGCGAAAAAGCATGTCTGGTCAATGCTATAAATGTTGCAAAAACAAAAGAGCGAAACTAAAAAAGAGATTGATAAAGACCCGAGAAAGGCTTCCGACCTGTTTGTTGACAGGTATAGAGCACAGCCGGTGCAAGAGGCATTTTTAATTCCGGATGGAAATTGACCTTGAAGTGCCCCAGTCTGTTAAACTCACTGCTGTAGAATTCTTTGACGATGATTCAATAGAGTGCTTGAACTATCCTATTCTGATAAAGGAATTATTCGAAGACATATTCTTAAAATATAAGAGGTTGGAAATAAAAGATAAATCTTTGCTCGAAAAATACGATATAAAACTACTTCCTTCTATGTTATTTTTCAGGAATGGCAAACTGGTTGGAAAAATGCAAGGATATTATTATAACAATGCTAAAAAAGACATGATTGAGCAGGTAAATGAAATTATCTCCTCAGCTTAAAATAGGCAAAAACAGGAATGCCTTCTCTTTGCTTGTATTTCTTGTTTATTTGGACAACTTTAGAAGATACAGGAACTTCTATCATTTTTTCTATAGTCAAATTACTTTTTATGAATTCATTTACATAATCTGCTATAGGCCTCCGGTAAATAAGGAATTTATCATAGCCGGGAAGCGTATCTACAAAGACAGGCTCTTGCTTTGTATATCGCCCGAGCTTTTTGAAAACCGTCTCTTTTTCAACTTGTTTGCCATTTACAAAAAGGTTGTAAAGAGGATGGACTATAATTACATGAAGAATTCCCTGTTTTTTTGTTACCCTTTGCATTTCCATAACAGCAGTATTTATTTCCGGCAGTTCTGATAAAACATTGTATGAAAAAACAACATCAAAGAACTCATCATCATAAGGTATTTTGCTCATAATATCTGCTGTTTTGTAGTTAACAAGAGGAAATTGCTTCCGGCATATATCAATAAAATGCGGCGATATATCAAAAGCAAATAATTGTTTTGGGTTTAGTTTCAGCAGATATTTCAGGAAGAAGCCATTTCCACAGCCTGCTTCAAGAACAATTTTATTCTCAAGTTTACCGGCATGCCTGAACAAAAGAAGATTCATTATTTTTGTCCTCAAAATATCCTCTTTCTCCAACTGGTGCTTGTGCCATCTTAAAGCAAAGTCCCTGCTTTTATAAACATGGCGATTGTCCATAGGATTTTATGGTTGTTATCTTTATAAGTCTCTGTCGATTTTTAAAGCAAAAACTTTCCCGAATCACAGGATTGCAGGAAACCTATTTAAAACATAAATACACATATAGCGCGATGGAAAAATACATAACAATCAAAGGCGCAAGAGAGAACAACCTGCAAAACATAAACGCAAAAATCCCCAAGAACAAAATTACAATAATTACCGGAGTTTCAGGTTCCGGCAAAAGCACCCTTGCTTTCAACACACTTTACGCTGAAGGTCAGCGAAGATATGTGACTTCTCTTTCGAGCTATGCAAGAATGTTTCTGGGTGTGATGAAAAAGCCGGATGTGGATTCAATTGAAGGGCTGTGCCCTGCAATTTCAATAGACCAGAAAGCCATGGGGTCAAATCCGCGCTCAACTGTCGGCACAACCACAGAAATATATGATTATCTTCGCCTGCTGTTTGCGCGAATTGGCACTGCTCACTGCCCTGAATGCGGAAGAAGAATACAGAAGCAAAGCGCAGATTCAATTATCTCAAATTTTCTCTCAAAGGAAAATATCAATGGCAGACCTCTTCTTGTCCTGTCTCCAATTATCCGGAGCCAGAAGGGAGAATTCCACGAACTGTTCAGGACATTATTCAGGCAGGGTTACAGCCGCGTGATTGTAGATGGACAGATGCACAAAACAAAAGAAGAGATTAATCTGGAAAAAAATCATAAGCACGAAATATGCATTGTAATTGACCGGCTGGAAGTGAAGAGCAAAAGCAATGATTTTTTATTTCGCCTGAAGCAGGCGATAGACAAAGCATGCAGTGAAGCTGACGGGCTTGTTATACTAAGAGTGCAGGAAGGAAGAAAACACGAGGATTATGCCTACAGCAAAAAATACGCATGCATAAAATGCAATATAAATATTCCTGAATACAGCCCGAGAATGTTTTCATTCAACAATCCATTTGGTGCATGCCCGGAATGCCAGGGGCTTGGATTTAAAATAGATTTTGATGAGGATTTAGTCATCCCTGACAAAAACCTGAGCATAGCAGAAGGCGCAATAGCCCCCTGGAGCTCAAAGTCCACAACTACATATTATATCCAGAAATTAAAAAGCGTTGGTTCTTATTTTGGTTTCGACATACACACTCCAATCAAAAAAATTCCAAGAGACAAACTGGATGTGATTCTTTATGGCTCAAAAGGCATTGCAATAAAGACCCTTTATCATCACCAGAAAAATGCAGGCTCGTGGACAACATTCAGTCCCTATGAAGGAGTAATGCCAAATTTAAGGCGCCTGCTGAAAGACACGAAAAGCGAGTATGTAAAAAACAAGATAATGAAATTCATCAGGGAAAAGAGATGCCCTTTATGCAATGGAAAGCGCCTGAAAAAGGAAGTGCTTTGCGTGAAAATACTGGACCAGTCAATAATGGATATCTGCGAAATGCCGATAAGAAAATTGCTTGTGTTTTTCCAGACAATAGGGGCAAAAATAAGCATGCAGGAATTAAAAATAGCCGAACGCATTATAAGCGAAATTACAAACCGGCTTGAATGCCTGGAACATATCGGGCTCTCTTATTTGTCCCTGTCACGGATGACAAAAACCCTTTCCGGCGGCGAGACGCAAAGAATACGGCTTGCAACGCAAATCGGGACGAATCTCTCCGGCATCCTTTATGTATTTGACGAGCCGAGCATCGGGCTTCATGCAAGAGACAACAACAAATTAATCCAGATGCTCAAAAAAATAAAAGACAATGACAACACGATTGTGGTTGTAGAGCATGACAGAAATATGATTACAGAATCAGACTATATCATTGACCTGGGTCCCGGGGCGGGAATTCACGGCGGAAAAATAATAGCCTGCGGAAGCCCGAGAGAAATAATATCCAATGAAAACTCCATTACGGGAATGTACTTAAAGGACATCTATAAAATCAAAACTCCTCAAGTAAGAAGAA
>QMVB01000066.1 GCA_003660905.1 Candidatus Nanohalarchaeota archaeon
AGCAATTATCACATAAATTCTATTGAAAAATCCTGTTTTTTGTAAACTGTCAAATAGGTTTTCCTGTCTTATTTGGCGTCAAACTGTCAAAGTTGGGTTATAACTATGAATGATGAAGATAAACTTAAATTACTCGAATATTGGTTAGAAGATCCTTTTGAGCAACAAATGAAAATACCAGGCAATTTAAAATCCAAAATTACTAAAAAAGATATTAGTACCTTGATTTTAGAAATTGAGCCATCCCAAGATCCAATTGGAAATTCAATTAAAGAACATGATTTCTTTAGACATGCTGAAAGAATACGGAAAAAATTAAAAGAAGAATTGGAAATAAAATCGATAAAATTACATAATGAAGTAATTCAAAAGCAAACGGAATTACAAAAACAATTGAACAAAAAATATGACGAAACAAATTCTATTATGAAAAAACAGTCAAATCTACAAAAAAGAGCAACTACTAATCAAGAGAAAAGTAATGCCATAATGAAAAAACAAAACTGGATTATTTTTGGACAGATAATTGTCACTCTTTTTTTAATATGGGCTACACTCCATATAGGCGATAAATCTAACGATATCGCTGAAACTCAAGTAAATATATCCCGACTTCAGGCAGAAATCCAGCAACATTCTAGTGCCCCTTACGAACCAAAATTAAAAATTCAGTCAGATTTTTCATCAAAGTTATCTGCGCGAGACTTACTAAAAGAACATGGACAAAGAAAAAGAGTCAAGATTTGTATAAAGAATATTGGAATAACTAGTGCGAGAAACATTCGTATTAATTGGAAAAATAACTGGACTCTTTGGACTTGTAATTATAGAAATATACATATACGTCCAGGAATTGAACCAGGAGAAACAAACTGCTCTTGGTTGGAATTACCCGCTTACAAATGTTTTAACGACTCTGATGATTGTAAAAAAGAAATTCTTGCGGAGGATGGGTTGGAACTAAACGCATACATAAAGTGCGACAATTGTATTCCTAAAGAATATAATAAGAATTTTAGTGTTTGCATTTGGGAAAATTCAAGTGCAGAATGTGAAGAGAATTAAGTTTTCTTGCATTGATGTTTATTCTAGTGTTCGCATTGGGCAAGAGGGCAACTACATTATTGTGTACTTGCTGTCACTTAATTCTTACAGAAATATATGGTTATACTTCAATAATCTTCCCATACCTTCCTTCCCGATTCTTCAGCAAACAAATCCGGGAATTAGCTGCATCATCGCAATAATCAAAATCAACATACTCGCACAACTTCTTACCAATCTCCCGAACCTGCCCAAAATCGCATTGATTCTCTTTCCCCAACTGCTTTTGAGACTCCCCGATATGCATATATGATTTAACTTCAATAAAATCAGGATTCGCCCTTTTTATCAATTTTGCATAATCCTCAAAATATTCTTCCCCTGTATTCAATCCGTTAATCATAGTCATCCTCAAAACCGTCCTGCATTTCAACCCATTCATAACATCCAGACTTTTGCCAAACAACCTCCATGCACCCTTTTGCTTAGGTCTTGAAATCTCAATATATTTCTCCTCATTCGGCGCAGAAACAGAAATATACAACTGCGTAGGAAGGCATTTATCTCTATCCAATTTCTCCAGTGCATCAGGCACCTGCCCGTTAGTCACCAAAAACACAGTCCGCGCCTTTTTCTCATTCTTTAAATACTCAATAAGCCTGCACAATTTAGGATAAAGCGTCGGCTCCCCGCTAAGAGAAATCGCAAAATGATTAGGAACATACGCATCATTTAATTTTTCCTTATCAACTTTATCATTTCCGCCAAATCCCCTCATAAGTTTCTTTCTCTCAACAATCAGATTCTCAACTATATTTTCAGGATTATCTACCATCTTCTTTTCATCAAAATTATTTAAGTAAGATGCAGGTCTCCAGCAAAACACGCAGTTGTTCGTGCACCACAAAGACAGCGGAGTAAACTGCATGCATTTGTGGCTGTCCACCCCATAAAACTTTTCCTTGTAGCATACTCCCTTATCTATCAAAGATTTTTTAGTCCACGAACATATCTGAACAGCAGAATGCCCAAACAAACCATACTGTGCATGAAGAAGCTTTTTCTTTGCAGTTTCACTCAATTTCAGAACCATTTTAACAGACATTTAAACTCTTGCTTTTCTTGATGTACATTTTCCTTTTTTTGTAGCCGATTGCCTTTGTCGGGGCAACTGTTATGCCGCCAAATGTCTTGAGAATAGGAGTGACAGAATAAACTATTATCCTTTCCTCTCCTCTCATGAATGGCTTGAATATCCATTTCAGGTGCGTTCCCTTCTTTGATCTCTTTATTTCATCAGGGGGAAGCGCGTCAAACTTGCCGTCAACCTTGAGCGATGCAGGAACAAATTCAATAATTTCGCACTTGTCAAGCACTTTTCCGCTGTTGTTTTTCAGTTCAATAGAGATGCTGGTCTTTGTATCGGAAACTTTGAGTATTTTCTTCTTCAGATATATCTGGTGCGAAACAATGTAGAATACATACAGTATCAAAAAGAATGTGCCAAATATTTTTATGTAAAAAAGGGATTTCAAATCAACACTGTATGAAACAGAGCATGATTTGCCCGGATCAATAGAAGGGCAGTTCCATATTGCTGTTTTTATATTATTTGTATTGTTGGTAATTATAGCATCAGGAGCCCTTGAAAATTCATAAAATGACATAGGATACAATATATCCAGGGAAAATAAGGATTCTCCAACAGCATTCCCCTTGTTTGATGCCTTGTATTCTCCCTTCACTATGTAATTCTCCCTGCTTTCAAAATAGCTTGTCTGGACTTTGCTCTTCTTTGCAATTTCGCCTGTTATCTGCCTGCTTTCCAAAAGATTGCTTTTTGCGCCGCTCAGATATGTTTTGTACAATTTAGTAGAAACTATGAATTCATCCATTTGCTCAACATCGTCAAATTCAAATGTTTTTTCAAATCTTCTCTCTTCTCCTATTTTAAGCAAAGGAATCTTTTCCTCTATTTTCTTGTCCTTTTCCTTTAATTCAATGACAACAAGCGCATTTTTGAAATCAGCAATCCCCTTGTTCCTGACAATCACTACAATGTTTGCATCCTCTCCCTGGATTAACCGCGATTTTTCCATATTTAGTTCAAGTTCAAGCAAACCTTCCTGCATCACGAAAAAATTAACCTTCCTGTGAATTGTCCTTTTTTCATCATCTATTGTATAGGATAAATCAAAATCAAATGCGCATGTCTCTTTTTGCGCATCTTTGTCAGGAGAAATATAGAATATGAATTTTTTTGTTTCATTCGGCTCAATGCTGAAGCGGTAATCTTTAATAGTAACCCAGTTCGGATGATTCACATTGGTTATTGCAACGCTGAATTCCTGCGTTGAATTGAGATTGTTCTTTATTTCTGTATTGAAATTGATTATGTCCCCCGGGTAAACGCTGTATTGGCTTGGCGTTATGCTTACGTCAAAGTCCGCGGCAAAACCAATTGAAGAAAACAAAGCAAATACTGCCATTAACAGTATAATATAATTTTTAGTGACATGCGACATATTCCCCTCTTTAAAAATATGCAATCTCATGTTTAAAAAAGTTTCTATGGATGCGACTATAATCTGTTAATTTTTTCCTTTATCTCCTGTGGATTTGCAGCGCCTTTTGTCTCTTTCATTACCATTCCGACCAGAAAATTCAGTGCCTTTTCTTTTCCTCCCCGGTATTCATCAAATATTTTCTTGTTTTTGGAAATTACTTCTTTTATTGCTGCATCAACATCAATCAAGGATGAAAAAAACCTGTATTTTTTAACTATTGTATCATAAGAAGCAGTTCTCTTGTTTTTTGCTTCCTCGACCATTTTCTGGATTATTTTTTCGCAAATAAAATCAGAATGCTTTTTATTTATATAATTGTTAAGGCAGATGTATATTTCTTTTTTGTCTATGCTAAGAAGAGAGAAGCGCGTGTTGTTCCAATTCAATGTTTTTAGAATAGGTCCTGCTGTCCATGAAGAAGCAACGCCTGCATCTATTTTTCTTTCGCACAAATACTCAAACAAATCAGCCAAATCCCTATACCTTACAAGGCGCTCAACTGTTTTTTCATTTAGCCCGTATTGTTTCCTGAATCGCTTTGCTTTTTCTTCAGGCAATTCCGGGAGTATATTTCTTTGCGCCTCTATCTGCTTATTATCAATGCAAATATATGGCAAATCCGGCTCGAAAATATATCCATAGTCCTCTTCAAATTCCTTTGACCTCATTGATTTTGAAATACCAAGCTTGTCCATCCATCCTCTTGTTTCTCTTGCAGGGATTATACTCTTTGCCAGCATATTTTTTTGCCTCAAGAATTCATATTTCAATGCTTTTTCAACCTCCCTGATTCCGCCAATATTCTTTACCTCTACTCGGTTTCCTCCAGCAAGGGATATATTTGCATCTGACTTGATTGTGGTCGTCTCATCTCCTCCTCTGAGCAATCCAAGATATTCAAGCAGCGCCATCAGGTTCTGCAGGTATATCCTTGCCTCTTTGGGTGTTGCAAAATCCGGCTCAGTGACAACTTCAATCAGAGGGGAGCCGCAGCGATTGTAGTCCAGATAGGTGCTTTCTTTCTGATATACGATTTTTGCAGGGTCCTCCTCTATATGAATTCTCCTTATCTTAATCTCCTTGCTTTTCTCTCCTGTCTTTATTACTGCCTTGCCTTTTTCGCAAAGAGGTATTTCATATTGTGTAATCTGGAAATTCTTGGACATGTCCGGATAAAAATAAGTTTTCCTCGAAAAGAAAGAGTTTTGCAGAATTTTGCAGTTGAACACAAGTGCCATCTTTATTGCAATATCTACTGCATTCCTGTTCAGATGGGGCTTTGTCCCAGGATGCCCCATGCAAACAGGGCATACTCTTGTATTGGGTTCTTCCTGCTCCTTTGCAATATTCGAGCACGGGCAAAACAATTTTGAGTTTGTAGGGAGAGATATATGGGTTTCAAGACCGATTTTTACTCCTTTTGAAATCATTTCATCTTCAATCATAAACTATTTAAGAAGGAATTATTAAAAATATAAAAAAGAAAAAGAAAAGAGGGGGGTGAACATAAAGAGTTTGTCTTAAGTTACAAGCACTACTCTGTTGAAACATTTATTGTATTATTCTGCCGTTTTATTAACTTAATCTGATTATAATATATATAAATGTTTCGGTTTTTTGAATAAGCATATATAAAGCTTTCGGTTATGCTGAATTTTTGTAGTATCCTGAAATTATTGCATCCCTATTTCTTTAGATAATTACCTTACATCGAAACGAATCTAAACATGAGAAAAGACACCCTGCTCTTTTTTAACCCAACTTTGACAGTTTGACGCCAAATAAG
>QMVB01000067.1 GCA_003660905.1 Candidatus Nanohalarchaeota archaeon
ATATTATAGTTAGGTATTTTCTTTTCCTTTGCAGTTTTGTTATGTATAATGCGTGGAAACTGCAATACAGCAGTAAAATAAGTTTTAACCGGTTTATGAGTGCGTTGTCAAATCAGATAATTGGGGAAAGATATTACTGGCAGGGCTTTATGGATTGCCTGATGTTTTGTTATGGGTCCAACAGGCAATTGTTGCTGTAATTGTTAAGAAGATAGTATATTTAAATGGCGTCTTTTTGTTGTTTTGAGTGGTTTTGAACTGTTTTTCGGTTGGAATGGAGGTATTTGGAAATATAGATGCAGATGGAGGATATAATCAAAGCTTAAATGATGTGTTTATGGTTTGTATATTGAGATTGGTTCGGAGATACTCTCATACACTGAGGCATTCTTTTGCGACTCATTTACTGAAAAAAGGAGTAAGCATAAGGATTATCCGGCATTGCTCGGTCATTCGAAACTGAAACAACACAGATTTATACTCATATTTCTGCTTTTCAGATAGAAAATGTTCGCAGTCCTCTGGATGATTTGATTCTTTAAATTTATTCGTTAAAAAAATTCTTCTTCCTGTGCTTTTTGATAGAGATTGACAATTTATTAAAGAAAACTTCGGCGCGGTCGGATACGACATAGTATTTTTTCTCTTTCACTTCAAGCATACCAACACCTACAAGTTTGTTTATCATTGTGTAATATGTTGTTTTTGATATGTTTTTGTCACGGCAGTATTCTGTCCACTTTTCCCTTTCAAAATACGGTTTGGAATCATCATGCTCCATTTCATCCAGAAAGCCTCTTGCAAGATGCGGTAGGATAAGGTTCTTACCCCTATAAAGCAATTCGAGGAAAAAATCAAAGTTCGGCTCTTCAAGAGGTCGCACTATTATGGTTGTCTCATATTTTTTCCCTTTTTCCTTTTTCATATCCTATTACACTTCCATATATAAAGAATTACAAAAGCATTTAAATTTATCATTGATTACGTTATATGGCTAAGGAAAAAAAACAGCTTCCCTTTTCTCAGGCAGGTCTTGTGAATTACACAGGTGAAGTCAAGTCAGGCATAATAATAAAGCCCGAATATGTGATTATTCTCTCTGTTGTTATTGTTTTTATAGAAATTGCCTTATGGAGAGGCGTTTTCTAGGGGATTAATCCTCTCTTCTCATTGAAATTTTGCTTGAGCTAACATCCATTATTCTATTGGTTCGAAGTCCTATATAGTCCACCGTTGCTATTGTTGGCACAGTGGAGGTAAAAGTGAATTTGATAGTACTTAGGATTCCGCTTGGCTGTGTTGTAATTGTGAATAATTTATATTCTTCTGTTTTTTGCGCAGTCAGTATATCTGCGTTTGCCGGATCAGTGATTTCTACATTAACACTATTGTCTGTCTTTATCATTGCATCAAGAATATCGAACTCGTTTGTATTTAAGTCCAGATTGCTGTAGGCAATTGCGACACTGCTTCCGACAGGCAGGGAAATTTCAAGCACACCATCAGTAATAGTTCCAATACCTCCGCCTAATTCCGTTATAGTGCATCTTTCCTCGCTAAACCCGTCAAAAAATCCAAATTCCCCGGAATATTTCAGGTCATGATTTTTTTTGATAAATATACCTCTCTGATCCTTGTTAATCTGGTCTATGTTTCTGTTTGCAGCTTTGGCATCATATGCATTTTTGATTGCATTATTGTATGAATTTGTGTAGGAAAGATAGGCTGTTATCAAAGAGACATCCTGCTTTGGAAATTGCGTTTTCATGTCAGAGAGCTTTGCAAAAAGAGCGGAAAAAGTTAAAACAAGAATAACCGCAGTTATTATGAAAAACTGGGCTTTTTTCTGTCTCTTTTGACTCATATTTTATCATTTTATAAATGCCTGATGCGCTTTTTCAAGATAATACAAATCTATCTTTGATGCAATTTCGAAAGGGGAATGCATCCCGAGGATTGCTATCCCGACATCAAGCACTTCCATGTTGTATCTTGAAAAATATTTAGATACTGTTCCGCCGCCGCCTTCATCAATTTTTCCCATTCCTGCTGACTGCCATAGAATATTGTTTTTATCATAGATATCCACTATATTTGCCATATATTCTGCATTTGAATCATTTGCATCGTATTTTCCTCCCCATCCTGTGCTTTTTCCTATGCATACACCCCCTCCTATTATAGGGTCGTTTTGCATATCATGGACTTCTGCAAAAACAGGGTTGATTCCAACATCTACATCAGAGCTTATGCAGCGCGATTTTTCAAATACATTTCTTATTTCCATCGGGTCTGTTATGTTCTGCTTTTTGCACAGTTCCATGACAACATTGCTGAAAAAATAAGAGCCTGCGCTTGTATTTCCTACGCTGCCGATTTCTTCCTTGTCCAAAAATAGCATCATTGTTGTGTATTCCGGCTTGCTTACATTTGCCAATGCTTCAAATGAAGCAAATGCGCATATTTTGTCGTCGTGCCCGTATCCTCCGATGAGTGCTTTATCAAAGCCGACATCTCTTGGAATGGTGGACGGGACCAGCTGAAGCTCTGCGCTTATCATGTCTTTTTCGCAAATCCCGTATTTTTTGTTCAGGAGGTCAAGAACATTTAATTTTATTTTTTCCTTTATTTTGCTGTCATTTACGCAAATATTTCCTGCGATTGCTGTCAATTGCTCGCCGGTAACAACATCCTTTGCATTTTTTTTCATTTGCTTTCCTGCCAGGTGAGGCAGCAAATCGCTGATTACAAAGCATAGGTCATCTTTGCCTTCCCCGATTTCAACATTTATTTTTTTGCCGTCCTTTCCGATAATGATGCCTATAAGGCTCAGCGGCACATTTACCCAGTGGTATTTTTTTATTCCTCCATAATAATGGGTTTTCAAAAAGCACAGGTTTGCCTCTTCGTGAAGGGGAATCCTTTTTAAATCCAGATGCGGTGAGTCAATATGCGAGACAATAATTCTCAGACCTTCATTTATTGGTCTTTTTCCTGTTTTTACAATAGCTATTGCCTTTTCCTTGTTTTTAAAACACTCCATTTTATTTTTCTTGGCAAAATTTTCAATAAATTCAACTACTTTTCGCTCTGTTTTTGCCTGCCCTAAAAAGGTCTTGTATTTTTCAGCAAGACTAAAAATCTTTTTTTTCTGCCCGTCTGTGCAGCCCTCCCAGCAACTTTTTCTCTCATAACTAAGCTTTTTTTCCTTTTCCTGCCATTTAGACAATTTTTCTTTCTCTGACATTTTTACACCTGTTTATAATTATACACGATTATATAGAAGGATAAAGTAAACTTATAAACATTACACATTCTATAATATTTTCAATGAAAAGAACAAATCCAATCTAGGAAATGTAATATTAAGAAAGATGACCAACAGGAAAATAAGCATAATTATTTTCTCGTTGCTGTATATATTGCAAAGACAGATAAAAAAATCCAGCAGGTTTGATTCTATACAAATATATTATTTTTATATCTTTGCATCAGGATAAAATCTGTATTTTTATGCCTTTCTAACGGTATATTTTAATCGCATCCCAAAAACACTTCTTCTAATTCCGCTATACTTTTTTCTCTTTCTGAAATTCAACGTAAGAATAAACAATCAGGTAACCCGCGACAAAAATCACAGGGAAAAATACGAAAAACAACATTTGCTTGGGAAAGAAGATTCCCAAAAGTGCAATCACTCCGACAGCCTTGAACAGCTTTCCGCCAATATTATGCGTCTTGTTCCATACCTTTTCACTGCTAAGTGTCCACGGGGTCCTGATTCCGATAAACCAGTTTCTTTTTGCTTTTTCTGTTAAAATCCCGATGTAATAGAACAGCAATCCCATAGCAGGCATCATAAATTGGGTCATGTTGAATACGAAGCCCAGATTCCAGGCAATGGTCAGGGCATATGCATAGAACAGAAATGCGATCATCATTACAATAAACCCATCATAGTATTTCCTGAATTTTTCTATATTTGCTTTTAGAGGGTCGATTTTAGGCATTAGCAGAAATAAGAGGAATAATCCGACAGAGACTGTCGGCATGAGGAATACGCCCCAGAATTTCGACATGTAGCCGTCAACTTCTCCCTGCGCGTTCCAGTGAGATGCCATTTTGTCCGGCATCTGCGGGTAAATGCAGATGCCGACGGCAAAGGAAATGAGAAGGATTATTAAGATGATTGTTTGGGGTTTCATGATTGTAATGGGTTTTGAGGTTTATTAATGTTTTGGATTTTATGTATTTCTTGTCCCTACATTTCTAAAATAACGGATATTTGTATATTTGTAGGGAGTAAGCTGGATGATGAATAGGAATGGGTTTCTTATGTTTAATATATTGTATGAAAAAAAGGACGGGTATTGTACTGCATTGGAGCGTGCGCAGGTTAAGGGAGAGAAGATGTTTTTTTGCGGTGGTTTTTTAAGAGGTGTTTGGATGGGTTTGCGGAGTACACAGATTGATGAAGAAAAGTAAGGATATGGAATATATCTTCTTCTTTGCAAATGTTAATAAGCTTTAATTTTGTAGTTTAATTATGAGTTCAGATAAAGATTCAAATATTCTATTAAATCCAGATGCAATTCTCGATATTGAGGATTTGAATAAAGAAAATACAAAAGATGAATTTGGATTTTCGGAGTTAGGAAATTAATACATTCCTGTAATAATAGTTTATGTAGACCTTCTTCTTTAGATATATGCATTAAAAGAAAAGAAAATTTATCCCAAAAACCAAATAAATATATATCTAAAGACAATGAAAGAATAACTATCTTTCGTACTTTGATTTCTAGTCCAAAAGAATTAGTTAAAAATTGCTCAAATCTTTCCCAAAATGAATGGAAAAACACACATGATGAAAGAACAGGTTGTTATTTGCAAATAGAATATGAAAGAACAAAAATAATAAAATATTTTTTCTGGATTGCTTTTGTACTGATTTTTTCTAACACTTTTTATTTTTTATGTCGTCCCATATTAAAAGAAAAATCCAAGAAAAAGGAAGTTAATATTGAAAAAACAGGATGTGGAATAGCCAAAGGAGTATTTATAATATGGTCTTTTCAGGAAGGTATAAATATATTACAACCTATGGTCAGACCAACAACAATAACTCTTTTTGATTTATCATTAATAATTACACCTATTTTTGCAATCCTTGTTTTTTTTATTTGGAAAACATTAATAAAACGGATAAAAAAAACTATATAAATTTTCAATACATTCAGTTTTTATGAAAATAAAAAAAATGGCTCAAAAGAACATTCTCTCCAAAAAGA
>QMVB01000068.1 GCA_003660905.1 Candidatus Nanohalarchaeota archaeon
GATGAGGACAAGGGACGAGGGGGACATGGACAGGATAAGATTAAAGTACGGCGAGAACATAATGAAATCAGTGGTAAAGGCATCAGTTGGTTCAGGGATGTTTGTAAATGCAGAATACAACAAGGGCGCGCCATATATAGTATCATTCAGACCAATGTATCACAACATAGAGCGCTTATCTGACGAAGAGCTCAAAAAATACTTCAAATACAATAACATGATAGACGACATAGAGTATCAGATTGAGCAGTTAGAGCAGGAAAATGTAGATGTTTTCGATGTAAAGATAGAGCTGAAGATTGCAAAGAACAAGCTGATGGCAGGGGCATTCAACATGGTAGATATATATTTAGAGTCCATAGGACCAATGCTCTTAAACAACTGGAAGAAGATAGGAAAAACACCAAAGAAAAGAGTTGTGCAATTAGTATCTGAAGAGGAAATCAAAGAGTCAATAGATATTGCAAGGGAAGAAAGGGAAGAATACTTGAAAAAGAAAGCAGAGGAAATGAAAAAGCAGCACGAAAAGCCACAAAGCAAAAGAGAGGAGATGTATGCGATAAAGCAGGAAGTCAATTCAGGGAAAGAAGAGAGGAAAAAGCCAAAAGGCAGGGAAGAGCAGAAGCCAAAAGAGCAGGCTCCTGAAAAAACGCGTTCTGCTTCTTCCCCGACAGCAGATGATTCTGTAAAGGCAGAACCTCATCCATTAGTCCGAAAGCCAAAGCATGAAGGAGGAATCGGCAAAATGACAGATGAATACAATAAAATAAGTGATAAAATCAAGAAAATGGAAGCAGCAGGAAAGGATATGTACTTCATCAAACTCAACACCATTAATCTTAGAAATGAGATGGATTTGCTAAAAGAGGCAGGAACAGATGACGAAAAGAAAAGAATGTTTGAAAAAATTGCCAAAATAAAGAAATTATTAAATAGTTAGAAGATTATATTTAATTAAGTATGTTATTCAGCAGAAAAAAAGAAGTGAGTCCGGAAAAGAAGACAGATATGAACAGCATAGAAAAATACATGTCTTCTGTAGTTATAGACATAAAGACGGATATTGACCGCCTGAAGGCTCATACTGAAGCAGAAAAGGAAATACGGAAATCCTCCCAGGAGCGGTTCAGCCACCTCAATGAGACAATAGGTGAATTGAGGGAAATGCTCATTGAGTCTGAAAAAAAATACCAGAATCTTGAAGAAAAGACGGCAAAGGCAATAGACCTAATGGATGCCCTTGAGCCGGAAAAAATAGATTCCCGCATAGACTCCCAGGACAGAAAACTGGAAAAGGAAAATGCAAAAGTCGAGTCAAACAGCTCTATGATCAAAAATCTGGTGGACGAATTGAAGTCTGTCAAGACATCAATATCTCAGTTCAGGGGCGTGGATAAAGTGATAGAGACTGCAAGCGAAATAAGGAGAGCCATACATACATATGCCAAAGTACAGGCAAATGTGGACCGCAGCGCGAACAAGGTTGAAAATATATTCATCGATGTCCAGAAAAACTTCAATGAATTCCAGAAATACCGGCAAAGGCTCAAGGAGATAGAGAAGAGTTTCAGTGAAGTTGTCAGGGATTTTGATGCAATGCGAATTGAGGCTGAAAAAAGCAAATCTCTTGTTGATGCTGTGGGGTCTATCAAAAAACGCGCTGGATTGTATGAAGAGAAAATCGATAATTTTATTCTTTCTTTTGATGAAATAAATAAAAGGTTTGAGAAGAAATTTAATGAAAAATTTGCTTATATGGATGTTAAATTTGCCGAAACTGAAGAGAATAGCAAAAGGCAAATAGATGAATTAATCAAAATCATCGACAAAAAAGCGCAGGCAGATCAAAGAATTCTGAAGAGGCTAAATTCTTTCGATACCGCATCCAAAAATTTCGCTCTCAAAAAAGAAATTGAAAAGATGAATAATCATTTTTCAAAAGAGACAGATAAAAAGATAAAGCGCATTTCCCGCAAGCTGGATTCAGTTGTTTTGGCTCAAGGCAAAATCTCGAAACTTGAAAAAGGCAATCAAAAACAGATCAATAGATTGAGCAAAATCATCGACAAAAAAACGCAGACTCAAACAAGAATTCTGAAGAAGCTGAATTCTTTTGACACCGCAGTTAAAAAATTCGCCCTAAAAAAAGACATGGAAAAGATGAAGCATCTTTTTTCAAAAGCAGCTGCTAAAAAGGGGAGGAAGAAAAGTCAAATAAGAGAATCCACGCAGTGAAGATATTATTATATATTTTTTTTGCTATTAATAGTTATGTCTTTATCATTGGATGGTCTCTTTGCAGGAAAAGTAGTAAGATGGAAATTGCTCTATTATTTCAGTTTCCTTCTTTTTGCCGCAAGCACTTTGTTCATCCCTTTCAACCAGACGATTTCTGTTTTGCTCTTGTTTTTCCTGATTGGGACATGGAGCAGAGTTCCCGGGATGATTGCGTTTTTTGCCCATCCAATGGAGGTATTTGATGTCCTGATTATTGCAATTGCCGTCAATATTGATCCCATGACTGCCGGCATTTTCGGGTTCTGCGGCATTCTTATCCCGAAAGTTTTTGCGCCGCAGGAATGGTTTCCTTATGTAATCCGGCACAGCATTGCCCGTTTTTTTGCTGCATTTTGCGTCCCGTTTGCGTATTCTTATTTCGGAGGGCATTTTCTGCCTGTATTTTATGTTTTTACAATAGTTGACTGGATTATTTATCTTGCTCTCGGACCTTTTGTTGAGCCCGGCGGTTTTGCGGGATTCATTTCCGGTCTGACTTATGATGTAATGGTAATCCCTGCTGAGGTGATATACACAACTATGATTGGACCGCCCCTGAATCTGTTTATAGATGTCATTCTCGGTGGAGGGGTGTCGTTTAATTTTTCTCTCTTTTCGCTGAGCGGAATCCTTCTTAGTATGATATACTTTTCAAATGGAATAAAAAACTATCAAAAAGACACAGAATCCGGGAAAGAGGGCTCTCTTTTCTACAGGAAAATAGATTATATATTGACTGAGATTCTCTCTCTTAAATTTCTTTTCAAAGACAAAAGCAAAGAGAAAGTTAATACGCGCAATCTAATCCAGAACATCAAAAAAGCTCAGAATCCTGTTAATATGCAGAGGTTCTTGTTTGGCGATAAAAAAGAGATGCTGCTGAACCAGAAGGCGCTCAATTTTATTTTGGCAGATAATGTTGCTTTGTTAAGGGCGGCATCTTCTATGACGCATAACATAACCAGAGAGGAATTGGATAAGATGGACAACAACCTGAAGCATATGGCGGGTGCATTGCAAACAGAAAACTCATTTAACATGAAATTTTTCCAGGCGCAGGAGGAAATTTGCAGGTTTTTGCCTGTCATTGAGAAGATTGGAGAGGGGAAAATAGATTCTGACTTGATTTTAAAGCAAAATCCACATATAAAGGAAAAAATAGAAAAAATGGCTTTGTCTGACCACACTGAAATTGTTTCATATAAAAGAAAATACATAGCTGGCAAGATGCAGATAGAGGCAACTGAAATAATAGTGAGAAACAAAATTTATTCTATCCTGCCTGAAAATCCAATAGAGGCGTATTTGCTTGAGAAGAAAAATGAATTGAAAAGGTTTATCCTGGTAAAGTGATTTTTTCGTAAACATTCAGTTACTTTTTTAAACATTTGACTTATATTATTTTATGATTACATCAAACAGATTAAAATACACTGGCTACATTACAGTCGGATTCATATTTCTTTTGCTTTACGCAATCATAAGCCTTGTGGGGATGTTTTATTTCCAATCCTCTGCTAATTTGTGGTTCTATGCAATTATCGGGGTTGTTCTTGTTGCTGTCCAGTATTTTGTATCTCCATGGATGCTTGACCGTTTCAATCACATAAAGTTTGCAGACAAGGGGGATTCACTCTACACACTGGTGAATGGAGAAGCAAAGAAATCAGGGCTTCCTCCTGTGAGGGTAGGATTAGATCCAAGTCCTGTCATGAATGCCTATACTTACGGAAGAAATCAAAACACTGCGCGCGTTGTGCTTACAAAAGGAATGATGCAAAAAAATAAGGATGGGGAGTTAAGCAGTGATGAGCTCAAGGCAATAATAAATCACGAACTGGGGCACATAAAGCACAGGGATATGACTGTAATGACTCTTGCCTCTCTTCTTCCGGTAATTGTCAGCTACATTGCTTTTGCTTTGGCTCTGAACAGCGGAGACAATGAGGGCAATTCATTCGGAGCAGGAATTATGCAGTGGATGCTTGCAAATTTCATATCCCAGATAGTGTATTTTGTATTCAATATTCCTGTGCTGTATTTGAGCAGGCTGAGGGAATACGGAGCAGATGAATTCAGCGCAAGAGCAATGCACTCTCCGCAGTATTTGATTAGCGCACTCCAAAAGATACACAAGAGCGTGAGTTTGCCAGATGCGAAAAAATATATGAATCCTTCAATGTCTTCTATGTACATAGACACAAAAGGGGTGGTTGAATTGTTTTCTACGCATCCTGATATGGAAAAAAGAATCAATTATCTGAAAAAACTCAGAATCTGATCTGGGTTGTTCATTTGCAAAAAAATGTGTCAGCAGAAGAAATTAAAGACATGAAAAATGAGTTTGAGAAGAGTTAAATAAAAAACATTTTATTTGGCTTTTGTCTGTAGTGTTTGTTTTGATTGGCGGATGTTCTGTTTTTATTATCTTAACAATATTTTCTCATGATAATTGTTATGTGCCCATAAAGGATAATTATCTCGTATTTGTTTAGCTTATTTAACATTATTAAAATTCTAAAATGGTGTATTTTGGAGTTTAGATCTATTTTGAGAAAAAGGTTCTAAAAAATATTGAATTTTTGCCAATTTTTGAAAAAAATCATTATAACTGGGTTTCTCTTGTCGAATAAACCCATTGTGTAGGGAAATATTTGCTAAACAAGTACTCTCGAATCAGCAATGCTTTTCAAATATACTATAGAAAGAGGAGATGCATCTATTTGCGATAAAATTGAAAATTTAGTTTTTAAAAACAAGTGCTACATAGAAGTTGGAATTGCAAATCAAGATATTCTTATTTGTGACCAGATTCAGGAAAAAGACA